>JABEUL010000279.1 GCA_013044465.1 Acidimicrobiales bacterium | reverse complement strand
GGGATTAGGAGGAGGTGGCGGCGGAGGCGGAGGTGGCTTTGGCGCAATGCTCGCTCCGACGCCAGAGCTAATGGAGAAAGTATCCGAACTTCCTCCGGCCAATTACGAGCCTAAAGTTGACATCAACAGAGCGGAGTCTTACGATCCGCACTTCTCTCCAAAAAGATTCCTGAGGCCATTTTTATTGCCACTCATTGGGGGACTCTCACTTGTCTTGGTGGACACTTTGCTGACTTTAGCTGGACCACTGTTTGTCAGAAATGGGGTGGATAATGGAATATTGAACCATTCGATGAGCGCTCTTTTCATAGCATCGTCAATTTTCCTCGGAACTACGTTTTTAGATTGGGTGGATACTTGGGGAGAACTCGCATTTACCGGAAAAACTGCTGAAAGAGTTTTATTCACACTAAGAATCCGAATATTTTCACAACTTCAAAGACTCGGCCTTAATTTTTATGAAAAGGAAATGGCTGGCCGCATTATGACCAGGATGACAACCGATGTGGATGCCCAGTCACAGCTACTGCAATCTGGACTGGTAAATGCATTAGTCAATATCTTTACATTTATTGGTGTGGGCATAGTGCTATTTGTAGTCGATCCCCATCTGGCAACAGTTTCATTTGCGGTAGTGCCTCCTTTATTCTTCGCCACCTGGTGGTTCAGAAATCGATCAAGAAAACAGTACGCATTAGCTAGAGAACGGATTGCTCTAGTAAATGCCAATTTACAAGAAGGTATTTCAGGCATCCGAGTCTCACAGGCATTTAATCAAGAGAAGAGACATACCAGCGCCTTTAAGGAAGTCTCATCTGACTATCTTGAGGCAAGGGTCGGAGCACAAAGACTAGTAGCAATATATTTTCCATTTGTACATTTACTATCTGATGTAGCTATTGCAATTGTCCTTGGATTCGGTTCTCATTTAGTAGTTGACAAGAATATGGCCGTTGGATCCCTAATTGCTTTCTTACTTTTGGTGAATCAGTTTTTTAGTCCCATACAGCAGCTTTCACAGACCTTTGATCAGTGGCAGCAAGCACGGGCTTCCATGGCAAAGATCGAAGAATTAATGTCTGAAACAGTAACAGTAGAAAATCCCTCCGATGGAATGATCTTTGACAATATGCATGGCGAGATCTCGTTTGAAGACGTGCACTTTTCCTATGTCCACAATCGTGAATTGGCACTTAGTGGAGCCACATTTAACGTGGCAAGTGGTGAAACTGTGGCTTTAGTTGGAGAGACAGGCGCCGGAAAATCTACGGTCGTAAAGCTGATTGCAAGATTTTATGATCCAAACGAGGGAGTTGTATCAGTGGATGGGGACGACATTAAAAGATTCGACCTCCCCAGTTTCCGTCAACACCTCGGTTATGTTCCCCAAGAGGCTTTCTTGTTCACAACATCAGTCAAAGAAAACATAGCTTACGGAAATCCTGATGCAAGCCCGGCTGAAATCGAAGAGGCTGCCACAGCGGTCGGTGCTCATGAATTTATATCAAGGCTAAGACATGGTTACATGCAGCCAATAGTGGCCGGTGGAAGATCACTCTCGGCCGGCCAAAGACAGCTTATTGCACTGGCCAGGGCAAAGTTGATGGACCCTTCAATTCTTCTTTTAGATGAAGCTACTGCCAACTTGGATCTATCCACCGAAGCCAAAGTCCAACGGGCTATGGAGATTGTGTCAAAAGAAAGAACCACCATACTGATAGCACACCGACTTCAGAGCGCCAAGTTGGCTGATCGGATTATTGTCCTAGACCAAGGAAAAGTGGTTGAAACAGGTACCCACGATGCGCTATTGGTAAAAGGAGGGTATTATGCCAAAATGTGGAATGCTTATGCTGTTGCGAAGTGAATATGCAACTGGCGGGATCTTTTAACTGAGATTCATGGACAACGAGATGGAAGCTCATGGTTGAAAACAACTTTACTAGTCAAATTGAAAAATCGTCAGGATCCACCTGGGATGCTGTTGTATCTCAGATAAGAAAAGCCGGTGCGATTTTAGGAATTAGCGAAGACCTAATTGAGGTAATCATTGCTCCGGAAAAATCCTTAAAAGTGTCTATTCCCATAAAGAGGGATAGTGGCAAAATCGAAATATTTCAAGGATGGCGTATTCTTCACGACACTACGAGAGGACCGGGAAAAGGGGGCATTCGGTATCACTCAGAACTGACAGAGGAGACATTGATGGCATTAAGCGCCGAGATGTCTCTTAAAACAGCATTAGTTTCAATTCCATTTGGAGGCGCCAAAGGAGGTGTGAAGGTAGACCCCAGAATGCTTTCACAGTCTGAACTTGAGCGCCTCACCCGCAGGTTTGCACTCGAAATTTCATCATTAATTGGTCCGGCCAAAGACGTTCCAGCACCTGATATAAATACGGATGCAAATGTTATGGCTTGGTTTGCAGACACGATCTGGAATATAAGTGGCAACTTCCAAAGTGCAACAATAACCGGGAAGCCATTTGCAATTGGTGGAGTATTGGGCCACCAAGGCGCAACGGCACAAGGTGTAGTGACTATATGCAAGCGACTTCTGGATAAGCATAATGTGGGTTTGGCTGGCACTAAAGTTGCTATTCAGGGCCTTGGGAAAGTAGGTGGACCGCTGGCTTTTCTTCTATCCTCGCTAGGCGCTCGAATAGTTGGAGCCCAAGACATCACTGGAACGATTGCCAATAGGGCGGGGATAAATATCGCAAAACTTCTCACTCACATAGACGCTAGAAATCCGATCTTGACTTTTAGCGAGGCAGAACCTATCTCTCCGGATGAATTTTGGTCACTTGACTGTGATATTCTCATTCCCGCTGCACTTGGAGGAGTAATTAACGGTCAAATCGCTTCGAAGATCAAAGCCCGCTTTGTAGTGGAAGCTGCCAACGGACCAACTCTTGCATCAGGGGATGAGGAATTTAACCAAAGGGGAGTAATCGTAGCTCCGGATATTCTTGCCAACGCTGGTGGTGTTGTAGCTTCCTCTTTCGAGTGGGCTCAAGACCTCCAAGGCTATCTCTGGGAAGAAG
>JABEUL010000278.1 GCA_013044465.1 Acidimicrobiales bacterium | reverse complement strand
TTCAATTTGGCTCGCAGTTGCAAGGATTAATCGAACTCTCAATTTCACTTAACTGGGAGGCCTTTGTGTTTGGGGCAGTGTTATCGAACTTTGGGATCAGATTTGGCAGATCTAAGTCTCCGTCTGTATCTTAAAATATTGAAGATTTCGAGGAAGGTTCCTACGGAGATCTCCTTAGCCCCTTGGGGTGGAACTTCGAAGTCACTTAAAGGTTTGCAGATTTAGTGTTTCGAAGGAGTATTAGCGAAGTAAAACTAGGAAATTATTCTAAAGTTGTAGGTTGATAAGCACATATCTCTTGGTGTGACATGCCTTTATAGTGCCGAATGGAAACTTAGAGGTATGCAAATCTGCAAAGCTATTAATGTGCCGCATTTAGATCTATTAAAAGAGACCTCCCATTTGGTCGGGATTTTCTCAGAGAGTTTTCAAGAGGAAGAAATAGCTAATTATCTTGAAACTAGCCTTCAAAGTATCGATTCTCTGACAGTCAAGCGAATTGGAAACACCCTTGTTGCTTCGACCAATTTCGGCCATTCCCAGAGACTGTTATTAGCCGGGCACATCGATACTGTTCCAGAAAGTGGAAACCTGAAACCCATAATAGAAGGTGAGACTTTATTTGGCCTTGGTTCAGTCGACATGAAAGCAGGTTTGGCGGTGATGCTTGGACTTAGCCATGAAGTCCAAAATCCAGTAGTTGATGTTACTTATGTGTTTTATCCATGTGAAGAGGTCGACCATATCCACAATGGCCTTTTTAACTTGTCAAAGACAAATCCCGAGCTGCTAAAAGGTGATGCTGCGATTTTACTTGAGCCAACATCTGCCATCATTGAGGCTGGTTGCCAGGGAGTGATAAGAATGGCAATTACTATTCGCGGCAAGAGAGCCCACAGTGCCAGACCCTGGATGGGCGTCAATGCCATTCATAGATCACAGCGAGTAATTGAAGCCATAGAGAACTTTGTTGAGAGAAAACCCATAATTGATGGTTGCCAGTATCACGAAGTACTCCAGGCGGTAGGGATTACAGGGGGAGTGGCTATGAACGTCATCCCTGATGAAGTGGTTATAAAGATTAACCATCGGAGTGCGCCAGATAGAAGTTCAGCTGAATCTATAGAGTATTTGGAAACTTTCTTTGAAGATGTAATAGATCCAGATCTCGGAGATGAGATAGAAATATTAGACATCAGCGAGCCAGCACTTCCAGGATTAAACCACCCATTGCTCAATAAATTAAAGGATCTAAGCGGGACTGAACCTCGAGCGAAACTCGGATGGACAGACGTGTCGTTTTTTGCCTCTTTAGGCATACCAGCTTTAAATTATGGTCCCGGTGACGCTGCACTTGCCCATGGACCTAACGAGAAAGTGGATCGTTCTGAAATTGAAAGCGTCTATGAAACTATTTTTAAGCTGTTAAAAAATGGTCTTTAGTATATGAGACTCAAAAGTAGCGGGAGTATTTAAATGACAGATGACATAATTGACGCGACGAAGTTTAAAGTTGCCAGAATGCGCCCTCCCGGAAGTGAGCCAATACTAGTGGTTGACATCAAAGGAGTTGATCTTGAAGGAAAGACGTGTGAGATTGATATTTCCAAATGTCCGAAAAAAGTGGTGTTGGCATTTCTCTCTAGAGGATGCCAAAGTTGTGTCAGGATTTGGAGCGAAGCTGTTGAGGGAGTAAAAATGCTTCCTGAAGATTCGATATTTGCAGTAGTTACGAAGGATCTTGATTTTGAGGATAACCAAGGGGATGGCGACCCTGGACTGGGCCAGATACCAGTAATTTGTTCAACTAAGGCCTGGCATGATTATCAGGTGCCAGGAAATTCACACATTGTAATTATAGATACGGAATTAAAAAAGGTTGTCGAGGAAAGCGGAGCACTGAACTGGGCTCAGGTAATGAGTCTTACGTGAGTGCAAAGCACTTGTGGTCAAATTCTGGCTTTAGGAGTGTGCTTTAAATCCAGGTCTTATTTGGACAAACTGGTTTAAAAAATTGGGAGCAAGGCTCGATACTACAAAGACTTTCAGTTAGTCTTAAATTATCGTCGTTTTTTGTTCAAATTGCAGTTTTAATAGCCGGTTCGTAATATCTACAAATGACTCTGCGTAAGTTGAAACCAAAACTAATTCAACGAGGAATTGTCAGAAGATATTTATTTAAGACGAGGCTGTAGACAAGTCACCTGACTGGCCACAGGTTGTTGGGGCAGTTGTTCCGGCTAATCTTGCCTGCATCCAAGACAGTATCGTCGGAGCAGCCACCTTTACAATTGTGCCATGGGTGGCACCAGTGAAATGGATATAGTCAATGGTGTCCCCAATTGGACAAGCAGAACTAGTCACGTAAGCGTCAGTGAGAATTGGAGGCACTGTAGTGTCGGAAGTGCCTTGGACCACGAGCATTGGGGCATCGGTTTTTACTTGGCCAGGATTATTTTCTTTGGCGTGGGCTAATACATCAGGATTACTTTGGGCAGAAGCCAAAAGAATCGAAGACGTAGGATCATTTTGCATAATCTTGTCCAATGTGCCAGTACAGACTTGGTCAACATACTTGTTTCCAATCGAAATTCCAAGTGAAGAAAACATATCAGTTTCTGGAAGATTCTTATAAGTCTTTCCCCATGTCCAGGCAGCCGTAACTATAAAGCCCTTAGCACCAGCGAATTGCGGAGCTAATGCGACAGCCAAGATAGTTGTGAGTCCAGTAGCAGGTGCTGCTGCTACGACACCTAAAATTTTCAAGTCAGAGGCGTAAGTGGGGGCAAGTTCACCGGCGAAAAGCGCAGCGTGACCACCTTGAGAGTGCCCGTAAATAATTACTTTGTTGCTGACTTTTATATTGGGGAGTTGCATTGCAGCCTTGGCCGCATCTAATACTGCCCTTCCTTCGCTCTCACCTAAGAGGTAGGGGTGGATGCCTCCTGGAATTCCGAGTCCCTCGTAGTCAGTTGCAGCAATGAGAAATCCAGCTCCAACATACTTTGAGATCTGCGGGACTAAATAAGTTCCAGCACCGTCTGTTTCAAAAAGTGACGGGGCACAGATCGGGGCAGCTCCAGTTGTGCCGTGCGCCCAACTTATGACGGGATAGCCTCCACTGGGAGCAGTTGTGCCTGGGACGATTACATAACCAGACTCTGGAATATCGACATTGTAGATGCTTCTTGAATGGTAGAGAATGCGGTACAAAGTGGCACCCGATGGCACACCTGGAATGCCGGTTACTTTTTCATATCGGATTAATGTACCTGGCTGGGCCGAAGGTAGCGGAGACGGTGG
>JABEUL010000277.1 GCA_013044465.1 Acidimicrobiales bacterium | reverse complement strand
GACAAATTCCAAGTATTCCTGACGAGATAGGGATCCAATCCAAGAATCAAATATCTGAATCGCACTCGCACCAGATTGAACTTGTTTTTTTGCGCTTTCAAATGAAATGTCACAAAGGTAATCAAGAAGTTGTCCGAACAATACAGGATCGGTTAAAAAAAGTTTTCTGGTTTCAATCCAGCTTTTAGATGGGTGTCCCTCTACTAAGTAACATGCAACCGTATACGGCCCTCCCGCGAATCCAATTAAGGGGACTTCAGCTTTTTTGCAAACTATTTTTATTGTTTCACTAAGTGATCCAAAATCCGGGTCATTTTTTTTATCAATTAGTTTTGCTAAATCATTCTTTGTTCTGAGTGGTTCAGATACCACAGGTCCCACTCCTGGGACAATATCGACATCGACGTGGAATGCTTTCAGAGGGACAACAATGTCGGAATACAATACAGCCGCATCCACTCCATGTCTGTCAACTGGTTGGAGTGTGATCTTTGCCGAAAGTTCTGGGTCAGTGAGAATTTCAAGGATAGAGCCGACTCCTCGAATTTCCCGGTACTCAGGAAGTGAGCGACCTGCTTGTCGCATAAACCAAACAGGAACCCGGTCTACATTTTCCCCTCGGCAAGCGGCAAGGAATCGATTATTTATATCCACATCTAAGACGATATATGCCCGGTTGTTGCCAACGCACCTCAATTTAGTATAAGAATATAAGGGTGACCCAAGCAATCGCACTGGACCACGTTCCCAAAGTTCCCGGACCGGCTGGCAAAAAGCGCCCGCCGGTATTAGCTGTTGGCGTAATTATCTGGTTAGGTTCCGAGTTTATGTTTTTCTCGGCCCTTTTCGGAACGTTTTTTACGATTAGAGCACACGCTCTTCACTGGCCGCCACCTGGTACTGACCTGGATTACGTGCAAGCAAGTATTTTTTCGGTAGTTCTACTTTCGTCAAGCGCAACCATGCAGCGAGCTGTTTATCTCATGGAGCGAGGGCGTCGTGCTGAGGCGAAGATTTGGCTGATAGCGACGTTTTTCATGGGATTAGCTTTTGCGGGAAATCAGCTTTACGAATGGATCACCCTTCCATTTTCGCCATCGTCTTCAGTGTACGGGTCATTGTTTTTTATTATGAGTGGCCTTCACGGACTTCATGTTCTCCTAGGTCTTGTTGCAATGCTAGGATTGTTAGGACGCATCGCTGGTAGTGACGGCGATCCTGGAGAAGTATCGGTTTTCCAGGGAGTAAGTTACTATTGGCATTTCGTCGACTTCATGTGGATTGGCTTATTTTCCTGTCTATTCCTTTTAAGTTGAAATACCTACGTAAACTCCTGCCTTTTGTCGTAATTGCAACGGTGATCATGATTGCCATGACCACCTTTCGAAGTGGTGCCCAAATTTCAAAGAGCGGATCGTCAATGGAAAACTTGGCATCCGTCTCAACATCCACCTCTTCACCGAGTGGCTCTACCACTACTTCGGCAACAACGACTACCGAGGCTAAACCCAAGCCACCATCCGTCAATACTGGTCCACTGCTGTATGAGAGTTCGGGTACTCCTGCTTCTAAATCCCAAGTGGAACAGGGGAAAATATATTTTGACCAAAGTTGTTCGAGTTGTCACGGAATGGGTGCAGAGGGTTCATCAAGGGCTCCTAACCTGGTTGGCCTGGGTCCTGCCACAATAGATTTCTGGCTTACAACTGGTCGAATGCCGCTTTCAAATACCATTGTTCAGCCCGAGAGAAAACCCCCGCGATATGACCCAAGCCAGTCTCTTGACATTGTGGCTTATGTGACCTCCCTGGGACCGGGTGGTCCTTTGATTCCTAATATTTCTGGAGTCCCAAATGCATCTATTGCTGAGGGTGCAAGTCTGTTTGCACTCAATTGCGCAGGTTGTCACACCATAACTGGCGCAGGAGATGAACTGGCAAGTGGTGCATATGCGCCAAGTCTGCATCAGGCCACTCCCACTCAAGTCGCAGAGGCAATTAGAACCGGTCCTGCCAACATGCCGCGTTTCTCACCAGGAATTATGACAAATAGGCAGGTAAATGACATAGTCAAATATGTCACTCAAAGTATTCAACATCCCAACAACGCTGGAGGTTTTGGACTTGGTGGGGTTGGACCTGTTGCCGAAGGATTTGTGGGACTTTTAATTGGAGTCGGAATACTTATGTTGTTTGCTCTTTGGATTGGAGACAGGTCGTGAGTGAGCAAGAGGTGACCTCAACGGACAACGTCGGAAAAAATGAAGATGAAATCGATCCGGCCCAGGATCCAAGGCTTGAGCTATTAGCTAAAAAACCTGATCAGATGGAAAAACTGATTGCCCTTTGTTTCGTAGTTGCCATAGTATGTTTTGTCGCAATGATGGTCTTCTATGTCAAAGGATCATCAACTCAGGTAGAAGGAGCCCTCATGGCAGTGGGTTTTGGAGGTCTTGGAGTGGGAATGGTTGCATGGGGCAAGTATCTTATGCCAAAAGGACCCTTTGAAGAAGAGCGACATCTAATTGGTTCAACAGAAGAGGACCAGAAGGCATTTGCTGACGTATTTATTGGACGCGGAACTGTTGCTGTGAAGAGAAGGAGCTTTTTAGGAAAGCTTCTAGGTCTGGCCACTGCGGTATTTGGTATTTTTGCACTTGGACCAATAATGGACTCACTTGGGCCTAATCCAGGCAAGGCACTTGATTCCACTGCATGGAAAAAAGGTTCAAAGGTTGTTTCTGAGCACGGAAGAGCCATCAAAGTCGATGACCTGGAAGTCGGCGGTTTCATGACTGTTTTTCCAGAGGGAAATGTAGGAAGTTACGACGGACAAACTCTTCTTATTCGAGCGGGGAGTTCCGATATTGTAACCATGGCTGGAAGAGAGACCTGGGGGCCTAAGGGTTATTTAGCATATTCAAAAGTTTGTACTCACGCAGGATGCCCAATTAGCCTCTACCAGCAAGAGACTGAGCAGCTACTTTGTCCTTGCCATCAATCGCTTTTCAATGTGTTGCAAGCTGCTGAACCAGTATTTGGCCCGGCACCAAGGCCACTTCCTCAGTTGCCTTTGGCAATTGATAAAAATGGATACATAGTTGCTCAGGCAGGTTATAACGAACCCATTGGTCCTGGATACTGGAATTTCTAAACGATGCCTTCACTTTTGAAAAAAGACAAACCTAAGCAGACTGGAGCCGAGAAGGCTACCGCAGGGGCAAAGTGGCTTGACGATCGCTTGGGCCTCGCCAAAGGGGGAAGGGTATTTTTCAACAAAATATTTCCCGACCACTGGTCGTTTATGTTGGGAGAGATTGCCCTTTACTCATTTGTGGTTCTTTTGGTAACGGGGGTATTTCTAACTCTTTACTATGTGCCTTCCGCCGATATGATGACCTACCACGGAAGTTACGCTCCACTAAAGGGGACACAAGTATCGGCTGCTTATAATTCGACTCTTGCAATATCTTTTAATGTGCGATTCGGCCTTTTAGTGAGGCAGATGCACCACTGGGCAGCTGACATATTCCTGGGTGCCATTGCGGTCCATATGTGTCGAGTGTTCTTCACAGGTGCATTTAGAAGGCCTAGAGAACTTAACTGGATAGTTGGGGTAACTCTATTGATTCTTGGGATCTCAAATGGATTCTTGGGATATTCACTACCAGATGATTTAATTTCAGGTACCGGACTTCGAATTATGTTCTCAGTTGTAGAATCAATTCCAGTTGTCGGGACCCATCTTGCATTTTGGTTGTTTGGCGGGAACTATCCTGGCAACGGAGTAATAATCCCAAGAATGTATATGCTCCATGTGCTTTTGGTGCCAGCCATTATGGTTGCACTAGTCGGAGCTCACTTGGCACTACTTGTCAAGCAAAAGCACACTCAGTTCTCTGGCCCTGGCAAAACAGAGAAAAATGTCGTCGGCACGCCAATGTGGCCCGGATTCATGTTTAAAACACAGGGTTATTTTTTCTTGGTTGTTGCGGTCCTAGCTGGTCTCGGTGGTTGGGCACAAATTAATCCGATCTGGCAGTATGGACAGTATTTCCCCTATAAAGTCAGTTATGCCGTGCAGCCGGACTGGTATATGGGCTGGCTTGACGGTGCTCTAAGGATCATGCCTTCGTGGGAGTTTCAGAACTTTGGATACATGATTCCCAATATGTTCTTCCCATCAGTTTTGCTTCCAGGAATAGCGTTCAATATCTTTATAGTTTGGCCATTTATTGAGGCCAAAGTACGCAAAGACTACAAAGAACATCACCTGCTTGAACGGCCTAGGGACAATCCTTGGCGGACATCAATCGGAGCTGGCGCTTTGGCATTTTTCTTCATGCTTTTTGCCGCGTCATCAACAGATGTTTTAGCAAATTATTTTAATATCTCTTTGAACTTGGTTCTATGGTTCTTCCGATTTGCAACTTACATTATTCCATTCATTGTCTCAGCGGTAACTTACAAGATGTGTCTAGAGCTTCAAGCACTCGGCCAGTATGGAGGAAGAAGAAAACGGTTTAATGTCGTTTTAAGGACTGCTGAAGGCGAGTATTTATCGGTGAAGACCCCAGCGCGACCTGGTGACTTGGACATTCTCTCAGGCGAGGAAGAGGAACCTCTGGAGTTAACCGAGCAAGTTTCGCAAAAGTTAAGAGAATCAGCTGAACTCATAGGAGTATCAGGAAGTGAGTCAACTAAAGTGCAACCACCCGCTGACGAAGGGGTCAGAACAGTAGAGCGAGACTGAGGTTGTTTGCGACATCTGGAGCCACGCTCACTCCCTTTCTAGATGGAGTCAGAATCTCACTGCATATTCTGGCGGCAACGGTTTGGGTGGGTGGACAGATTGCATTAGCTGGGGCAGTGCCTAAGTTGCGCGCCTTTGGGAGCGAAGCCACAAAGGCAGTTGCTAACCAGTTTGCAAAGCTCGCTTGGCCAGCCTTTGGCCTTTTAGTTATTACTGGCTTCTGGAATTACTTTGAAGTAGCCAGAGTCAAGCCATCGTCTCAATGGATAGCTGTATTCTCAATAAAGATGTTTTTCGTAGTTGCATCGGGCGCCGGAGCATTTTTTCACGCTAGATCAACATCCAAGGCAGGCCTTGCCATTTGGGGGTCTGTAGCAGGCATGGGAGCCATAATTGCTTTGGTGCTTGGAGTCTTTATAGCTGGCTAAAAAGTGCTTAGCCTGCATTGTTGCCCTATGTTCTAAAATTTGGCCTAAAATGGTAGTGCCTGCAAAAGAAGGAGGAGCCATGTCTGGAATAGTTGCAGATATCTTTGGTCTCGATGGAGTTATTGTCATAGTAGTAGTTGGCATTATTTTGCTGTTCGGAGGGTCAAATCTCCCCCAATTAGCAAGAGGTTTAGGTTCAGCTT
>JABEUL010000276.1 GCA_013044465.1 Acidimicrobiales bacterium | reverse complement strand
GAGATATTCGGGTGAGACACCATGGAAATTTGGCAAGGGTAGAGGTACTTGAAATGGATCTACCAAGGTTATTTGACAGGGCTAATCGTTTAGCTGTAGTTGACGCTGTTAAAAATGCAGGTTATAAATGGGTGACAGTTGATCTGGTAGGCAGAAAAGCTGAGCAGATGATTGGCGAAATTGAAATGGGAGTAGTTGGAAATATATGACAGAGGATTTGACGTGATTAGCGTAAGAGTCAAACTAACTTATCCTGAGAACCTGGTGAAAGTGCCATTAATGGCCCAAATGGTTAGAAATTTCGACATTACACCGAACATAAGAAGTGCACAAGTTTCAGATGATATCGGCTGGATTATCTGCGAACTTGATGGCAACTCAGCTTCCGTTGATCAAGCACTGGCATGGATCAAAGATCAGGGAGTCCAAATCGACATTCTAGGCGCAGAAGTTTAAATTTTCAGTGGATACCATACTCCGATATTGGCAACATTGCTCTCTATTTTGGGCTAAGTTCACTTAAGTGGCTAGACCAAGTGAACACGATCTAATTAGGTGGAGTGAGGCACTTGCGGCAATAGCTCGAACTGGCTTAGGTTTCAGCGAAAGTCTTTACGAAAGAGAAAGATTTGAAGAAATTCTCCATGTTGCGGCCGAGATCAAAAATGCTGCTCAGACAGTTAGCCAGATAGAAGGCGGGATTGTTTCCAAGGAAGAGTTAGTCTCGGAGTGGTTAAAGAGCGTTGGAGTAGGTGTTCCAGGCTACGTAACCCCTAAGGTTGCAATCGGTGCGGTAGTGGGCAACGACAAAGGTGAGTTGTTGTTGATTCAAAGAGCAGATTCAGGAGTGTGGCTTTACCCGACGGGCTGGGCAGACGTGGGTTATTCGCCTAGTGAAGTAGTTGTAAAAGAGGTCTTGGAAGAAACTGGCATTGAAGTAGAACCACAACGATTGATTGCTGTGTTGGACGGGATGCGCTTGGGATTTACTCGGGTCCCGCTCTACTCACTTGTGTTTCAGTGCAGCGTAATTGGCGGTGATCTAAAACCTCATCCGCTTGAATGCAAGAATGTAGGTTGGTTTGCACAGGATCAACTTCCACAACCTTTGGCTGGTCATGGACAGTGGGTGGAGATGGTGTTTAAAGCCATTAGAGGAGAGGAAATGGGTCCTGTCTTTGATATCCCTAGAAATCCAGTTTGGACTAAGGAAACTTAGAAGAAGTGACTAAATGCCGGTTTCCTAAACCGTGCGTCACAGGTTCGAGTTGGAGAGTCGTCTGCGAAGAATTTCTCCAAAGGAAGTGGGATTTGAAGGGTAACCTCCTTTTTCAACAATTTTGTGCGCCATTGGACTAAGTATTGAGACCAACTCTTGGAAGTCTTCTCCAAGGGCCAAAATGGAGGCTTCCTCTGCCAAGTCGGTAGCCTCTTCAATTGATTCCCTAAGCTCAAAACCTTTGGTAGTGAGGCTATCTTTCGTATCGATTAAATCCTTGTCTCGAAGTCGTGATATAGCTTGGTCGATCTCATCTGGTGACCAACCTCTAGTAAATACGTAACTTTTTAGCGGAATGCCCCAATAGAGTTCGGAAAGCACTGATATTTCAATGCCATCAACGCCGTGAACTGTCCATGCTGCGCTATGGGAGTCCCCTCGATGTTCCCGAAGTAGATCGGCACCCCTAAATAATCTTCCAATTGGATCTTTAGGGACTTCAAGGGAGATAAGCCCTGCAAATATTGGGTGGAATGTAAGTTGGAGTGACTTTGAGGCGCCCAACAAAAGTTCCGCAGCACGTTCTATTTTGACAAGACTTTCGCTATCGGTCAATTCCAAAATTTCACTCAGTGAGGCAGTGGCTCCACTGAGTCTCGCTTTTAAAATGGCATCTCTCTTTGTTGTTGCCCAACCTTCACTAACACTTGGAATCACTATGGCTGGATTAAATACGGCAAATATGGAAGATACAACTTCGCCTGGAAGTTCTCCCATCGCACCTGACCGACTGCAGAAATATCCCGGCAGGTAAGCAAGCCCCAATTTTTTGTACTCATCTTGTACCAAAGGTGAGAAATAAACATTAGCTGCAATTGGTTCGAACAGGTCATGTAATATTCTGGCTTTTGCCTTCTCGGACTTGCTTGGCATAGTAATTGGCCTTTCTCTGGAATAACTGTCCAAAATGATCATATAGGCGCCAAATTGGGTCTACACTTCCTGAGTGCGAATTTTACAGGTCACATCAGTTTCTAAGGATGTCTTAGATGCAGTTAATTTATTGCTCCCACAACTCTCTACTTCTTCAAAACCCCTGGATTTAAATGGTCTTGGTCGTGTGGTTGAGGATTTAGCCTCAACGCTTTTTATTGCCAAAGATGATGACGAATCAATTTTAGGAATGCTTACTCTTGTTGAAGTCAGAATACCTACGGGATATCGTGTGATCATCGAAGATGTCGTGGTAGATAGTGCCGGGAGGGGGAAAGGTGTCGGAGAGGCCCTCGTGAAGGCTGCACTTGAAAAAGCCAGGCAAGATGGATGTTCTGCCGTTGAATTGACTTCAAGGCCCTCGCGAGACGCTGCGAATCGACTATATCTGAGAATGGGTTTTACACCAAGGGAGACCAATGTCTACCGATATGTTCTCGACTGAATAAAAAACAATGGAATTTCGGCATTCTCCCAAATTCGTTTGGTTGAAGTTTTAGCAAATGTCTCTCGTAACAAGGCTAATTGTTAACGAATCGTTAATTTGAGCATGCAATGAGTGACATCTAGCTCTAGGCTTATTAGATTAGAGATTGAAGATAAATGAATAAGGAGAATTTTAGAGGTGCCAGAGAGCATAACTATTACGGATAATCGTACAGGCCAGGCTTTAGAAATTTCCATCACTGATGGGGGAATTCCAGCTACTGAGTGGGCAAAGTTGTTGCCCGGGATTTGGTTTTACGATCCAGGATTTACCACAACTGCAGCATGTGCCAGTTCGATCTCGTATCTCGATGGAGATGCGGGAATCTTGCGATATCGAGGATATCCAATTGAGCAGCTAGCAGAGAATTCGAACTACCTTGAGGTCGCGTACCTTCTTTTACATGGTGAACTTCCCACGGAGGCCCAATTCGACGACTGGGAACATGAGGTAACTCATCACACCTTTATCCACGAAAATATGAGAAAGAGGTTCCTAGAAGGTTTTCACTACGACGCACACCCTATGGGAATGCTGGTCTCAGCAGTTGCGGCTCTTTCCACTTTTTACTTGGATGCAAAGGAAATTTTTAATCCCGAATCTAGGGACAAGCAAGTAATTCGACTCATTGCAAAAATGCCCACATTGGCCGCAGCGGCGCACCGTTTTAGCGTAGGGATGCCCTTCGTTTATCCTGATAACGGACTTAAGTTTGCCGCCAACTTCCTGTCAATGATGTGGAAGACTGCAGAATTTCGATTTGAACCAGATCCAGTGCTTACAAAAGCTCTGGATCTTTTGTTTATTTTGCATGCTGATCACGAGCAGAACTGTTCAACTACTGCTATGCGAGTAGTGGGCTCTTCTCACTCAGATCCTTATTCAGCATGTTCTGCCGCTTGTGCTGCACTTTATGGTCCAAGACATGGGGGGGCAAATGAGGCGGTTATCAGGATGCTTACTTCAATTGGGTCAATTGATAATGTGGATGCTTTTGTCGCTGAAGTTAAACAAGGCCATGGACGACTCCAGGGTTTTGGACATCGGGTATATAAAAACTATGATCCACGTGCCAAAATTATCAAAAAGACGGCAGACGAGGTGTTTAAAATTACAGGGAAAAACCCTCTCTTGGACATTGCTTTGAAATTAGAAGACGTGGCTTTAAATGATGACTATTTCATTTCTAGAAAACTCTATCCAAACGTGGATTTCTACTCAGGTCTTATCTACCAGGCAATGGGATTTCCTCTTGAAATGTTCCCGGTATTATTTGCAATCCCAAGGACTTCGGGATGGTTAGCTCATTGGATTGAAATGCTTGACCAAGATTCAAAGATTGCCCGACCAAGGCAGCTTTACATTGGCACAGACGTGAGAAACTACACACCGATTGAAAATCGGTAAGCGCAATATTTAAAAAAGAATTTGTCAACCCTCGCCGGGAGAGATTGCGGGGGCAAGGTCTTTTCTGACTCTGATTAGACCTTCCTGGGCTAAAGAGCATACAATCTGACCGTCGGTTGTGAACAGTGACGCTGTAGCCAGACCCCTGGCACCATATGCTGCAGGGGATTCCTGGTCATATAAGAGCCACTCGTCTGCCTTAAAGGGCCTATGGAACCACATGCAGTGGTCGAGGCTAGCACCCATGAACCGAGGGTCATCCCAGCGAATTCTATGGGGGAGAAGGATTGAGTCAAATAAGCTCATATCAGAAGCATAGGTTACGATACATGCATGTAAAAGTGGGTCATCGGGAAGTTGGCCATCTGCTTTTATCCAAAGCTGTTGTCTAGGAGGTCTCGGACCTACATCTTTGTTCCAAGGAAGCTCTCCGATGAATCTTTGATCAATTGGATGAGGGCGGTTCATAAAGTCTCCAAGCTGGTCCGCCCAAGGAGCGAGTCTTTCCAAAAGTGTTGGCAATGACTCGGGCAATGGGACATTTGGCATAGTGGTGCCATGCTCAAGTCCCTCTTCGTCAATATGAAATGATGCTGACATATTAAAGATTGCCTGACCACGCTGGATCGCAACTACTCGTCTGGTTGTAAAAGACTTGCCATCTCTGATTCGATCTACTTCATAAAGAATAGGAATCAACGGGTCACCGGGTCTTAAAAAATAAGAGTGGAGCGAATGCACCCTTCCGGAATCAACGGTCTTTCCAGCGGCCATTAATGCTTGGGCAGCTACGTGGCCTCCAAAGACTCTCTGTCTTTCAACTTTGGATATTCTGCCTCTAAAAATATTCATTTCAATTGGCTCGAGTTCAAGGAGCTGAACCAAACCTTCTAATGCTTCTGACACATATTTGAGCCTACTAAATGTACAGGGGAGTTAAAACCCTCAAGTAGTAGACAACACTGAAGATAGATTTTATAGTGATTTGCTAAGCAAACCTAACCTATGCAACTGGCCAAGGAGCAGGTATAGGCATTAGGTTATTACTAAAGAACAAGTTGTATGAAAGAGGTACTTGTGGCACGTGTGACTAAATTAGCTGGTGGCGTTTGGAGAGTTCCAACGGTCGGCAAGAATGCCATCAATTCCTTCGCTCTAGAAGATAGTGACGGATCCATAGTTCTAATTGATGCAGGTTTGAAAGGGGCCAAACCAAAACTAGTAGCAGCGTTAAAAGAAATTGGGAAAGCTCCCACCGATGTAAAGATGATTTTGGCTACCCACGCACACGGTGATCATGTCGGTGCGGTTCAGAAAATGCACGATCTTGGCGCAGGGCCACTTCACGCACACGAAGACGATGCGTCTTTCATCAGGGAAGGGAAAATGCCTCCGATTGATCAGAGTCAAATATTAGCCAGAATCTTTAAATTTGCCGCCAAAAAAATTCCTGCGTCAAGTGTCAGTGGGACATTTGTGGACAACGAAATAATCGACGTTGCAGGCGGCATAAGGGTAATGCATACTCCCGGTCACTCACCGGGCCACTCTTCGTTCTTGCTGGAGAAAAGTGGCATTTTAATTACTGGTGATGCACTTTTTAATTTATTTGACCGAATTAGTTTCTCATTTGCGATAGCTTGTTCGAACTATAAGATGAGTCGAGAAACTGCCCTCCGATTAGGTGATGCCGACTATGAAATAGCTGCTTTTACTCACGGGAAAGAGATAACCGAGAATGCCAGAGATACGGTTAGAAAGTTTCTAAAAATGCGCAGTGATAGCTAAAGCGCTACTATTTCCTAAATGGCACTAATTTTTCCTGACAATTTCTACTGGGGCACTGCAATGGCTGCTCATCAAGTAGAGGGCGCTAATTTCAACAACGACTGGTGGGAGTGGGAACACAGAGAAAATACCCTCTGCCAAGAGAGTTCAGGAGATGCCTGTGATTTCTTGCATCTATATGAAAAAGACATTGAGATGACTAGAAACCTGGGTTTCAACATGTTCAGGTTTTCGCTGGAGTGGTCGAGAATTGAACCATCTGAAGGCGAGTTTTCAAAAGCTGCAATTAATTATTACCGTCGAATTTTGCAGGCTTGCCATAAACATGGAATGTCGACAAATTTAACCTTCCACCATTTTACTTCGCCTAAATGGCTCAATGGCACATGGAGTGATAAAAGCACAGTTGACAAATTTGCGCGTTTTGTGGAATACGCCACAAGAGCACTGGGAGATGAGATTGATTTCGCATGCACGATAAATGAGCCAAACATTGTGGCCGCCATGGGCTATAGGTTCGGAATTTTTCCACCTGGTAGGAGATCAAGTGAGGATAGGAGGCTAGCTACAGAAAATTTTGTGAGCGCTCATGTTAAATCTGTGGAGATTATAAAGAGTGAGTTCTCACATATCCGCGTAGGTCTAGCTCTTTCAATGTCTGACTATCAGCCCCTTAAAGGAGCCGAGGCAAGAATGTTGAAAATAAGAGAGATCATGGAAGACATTTACTTGGAAAATACCAAAGGAAATGATTTCATTGGCGTCCAGAACTACTCAAGATCCAGGGTGGCTGCCACTGGCAAAACCGATGCTGGCCCAGAGCCAGGGTATGAAGTGACTGAGATG
>JABEUL010000275.1 GCA_013044465.1 Acidimicrobiales bacterium | reverse complement strand
ATTCCATGGAATCCAAGCAGCCCTTTTCGCCCAGCAGATGGCGGCACGATCACAGCTTGAAGAGATGCGCTCAAGGGGTCTTCCCGAGGCACAAGATGTTATTTCTCGGCCGGGCCCTTATCTTTAATTAGTTCTTTGTAGACCTGATTTATTTTGGACTCTATCTCGGTGGCTAATGACTTAGGAGGGGAGTCCGTAGGTTTAATATTTCCTCTGCCGTAGTAGAGCTTCTCAATTGATTCGGAAATTTCTCTAAGCTTTATTGCCGTTTTAATTTTATTTGGGTCTCCTGTTGGGCCCAGTTGTCCCCCAAGTTGTTTCACCCTTTGAGAAAATGAAGTTTCACCTGCAGGCCAAGAGTTATTTTTACGACTTGCCTTCCTAAGTTTTGCCTCTTGAGCATCTATCCAGGAGAGAGCCTCCCGTTTTTTTAACGCCAAAAGGAGCAGGTATCCTCCGTTAGTTAGGAGGAGCAAAGGAATTATTATTTCAAGCCATAATTTGTGGCTAGATGCGAAATTCGAAATGGAGTGTAGTAGAAGTGATCCCGGAGTAGGTGTAGAAAAAGGCACCGAAGCAGTTGGATCGCTATTTTGCCAGCCCAGGGGCCCGTACCACACTTGGACCCAGGCATGGGCATCACTAGCTTTTATTTCATAGAGATCAGTAAGGGCGTTAAATGATCCTGGCACATAGCCGACTGCTTCACGGGCGGGAATTCCAAGTGTGCGAAGCATGACAACGAGGGCGCTTGAAATTTGCTCGCAGAATCCAGTCTTAGTAACAAATAAAAACTGGTTTACTGAGTCTGCATTTGGAGGAAGAGGAGGAATATTGGTGGAGTATTTTACATTTTTTGCCATCCAGTTTTCCAATGCGGTGACAATTTCATAAGTAGTATTTGCATTTGCTTTGCTAACTATGGAAAGTGCCAAATTATGTACACGACTGTAGGAATTGGGCAGTTCAAGATCAGTTGAGAGCTCTTGGCTAGATAGGCCAAAGGTAGGGCTTGCTCCTTGAGGCAGAGCTTGGGCTAGCTGTTCGTTGGTTGCTCTCGTATCCTGAGATATTACGGTGTATATCAAACCCGAGTTCATCGCTAGGCCGCTTCGGATTGACCTTCCTGGGCCCAAAAAGATTTGTGATCCTGGATAGAATACTTCTTCTGGAGTATCTGCGGCAAAGAGAAGATTGGGCAAATCAGTAGCTACATAGAAAGTCTGTATGTCACGACTGGGAGAGATTACACCGGAAGCTTGGACATTAGGACCAGTTATAGGCAGGTAAAATGGTGACGGACCAGATATTGCCTTTGTGTTGCCACCTTTTTGAGTCCAACTCTGGCCATCCCAGTTGTTAAATGTTTCACCTAGCCAGTAGCTTGGGTGAGGTGCTCTTACACGGAGCACTATTTGATTGCTTAACTGTCCCCTAAGACCAGTGTTAAGTGGACCGGCAAATCCGACATAACCTCCCACTGCAATTTTGCCGCCGGGTTTTCCAGGCTGTGCAGGCTCTATATTTTTAGTTCCCGGATTAACTAGACCGCCTCCATTTGAAAGTTGCACCTGATTTGTAACCGATGATGGCAGTTGAATAGTTTGAAGTGGAGTTGGTGCGGGCAGCGAGATGACAATTGCGAAGGCCACTGCTAATACGACTGAAGTTGCAATACTGGCCTGTTTTAGAGACCGACCGGTAGAAACCTTTCCTTCAGCCATTGAACCCCACATTGAAATCATTCCCCACACCACCACAATGAACCAAAGTGCAATTATGAAGATAAAACTGGTGTTTAGAGCAGAGGCAGCTCCGATCGCCACCAACGTAGCTGAGCCTGCCAAAGAGAACCCAAGATCTCTCCTTGCTGGAACGTCAAATGCGTGAAGTGCCTGAACTGAGGCGAAAAGAGTAGCAAGCGGCCCAAGCACTGAGGTGAGTTGTCCTGAGTTGGCGGCTGCAACTATGTGTAGTAAGAACTGGGAGAATATTCCAATTCCAAATATAGCCAAAACCAATTTGAACCAAAGCCTGGGCCTCTTGTAGGAAAATGCTGAGTATATGCTTCCGGCAATTGTGCTGATTGCAGTTATCCCAATGGCAATTGGTGATAATTCGCCAACAGTTCCTGCAGCTAAAATCCCAATTACCACAGCAGCTGTGCTTGTGATCCTTAACGAAATGGATCTTTCGTACCTTCCTGGCTTATTTGCTCTGCGGATAAATTCAATGAATCCGACTTTTTCCTCTTTTGCATCCTCTAGAAGAGGTTTGGCATTCTCATATGAATTGTATGAACTCTGGTATGGGAAGTTCGGAATGCTCACTTGTCACTGCCTCGCGTAGGCTATCGCCATGGCTCGACCTGCTGCCAGAGGGTTTGAGATCTTGACATCACTGACGATACCTTTTTCATAGGTGCGTAAAATAACTTGATTTCCAGGTTGTGTCAAAAATGTCGATATGGCTCCCATTACAAGTCCCGCAATTTCCTCGGCCAACATCGGCTCATTTGGAAGTCGGAGATCAATATAAACTTCATGGTTTACCTGTGCTTCAAGCTCTTTTACCATTAAAGTAGTTGAATGGGCACTGGCTGGCCAATGAATCTGACGCATAGTGTCACCGTTTTGAAATGAACGCACCCCTCGCAAACTTCCAGTGTTTGCAGCTCGTCTCGAAGATATAGTTGTATCACCAATCTTCGATATAGTTCCAAATTGGACCTTGGAATCAAGAGAGATGTGAGGTGAAACTAAAATTGGGGAAGGTAGCGTAACTTTCCATTTCTTTATCCACCAAACAATCCCAAAAGGTGCAGCAGTGAGAACTTCAAATGAAAGACTTTCTATGACGCCTAGATAACCGGGCGTGAACTCAAGATAATCATCTGAAGTTTTGGAAACGATGCAAGATTCACTCGAATGATATTCAAAATGCCTAGTTCGTTTAAAACGATGACCACCAGATGGAGAGAGTACAACTACACGGCAAACGCGATTTGCATTAATTTTAAATTTGTATGGCGATTTTGCTTGAGCAGTTGGGGGCATCTCGGTTATTTGGATTCGAATTTTCCGCAAAATAAAGTATGGAGCAATAACTCCAGCTAGCATCACACCACTAACTAAAGCTCCAACAATCTGCACCCAGCCCGAGCCACTCGCCCGAGCCACGCCAATTAAAACAAGCATAAGTGGAACTGTGCCAAAAACCGGAACAATGAAACGACGCGGTCTGGCCAAGCTTAGAGATTTCACGGCCTTGGCTGAGCAACTGAGCGCAAAATATTGCTAATTATCTCCTGTGGTCTATGAGGAGGATCCACTGCCAGGCGGTGCGCTACTGAGGCTGTGGCGATGACTTGAACGTCATTTGGAATGACATAATCCCTGCGATTAATTAGTGCGACGCCTCTAGCGGAATTAATTAATGAAATTGCCGCTCTTGGACTAGCGCCTAGGGAAATAAAGGGTTGCTCTCGAGTGTATCTGCATATTTCAACTGCATATCTCGCAACAGCTTCAGATACATGGACGAGGCCAGAGGTCCTGATCACAGAGAGCCAGAGTTCCTGATCTCCTATCTCTTTAATCTTTAATACTTGATCTGCCGTTCCGTGATTAATTGCTAACTTTATTTCGTCTTCAATTTGTGGGTATCCAATGGAGCATGAGAGTCCAAATCGATCAGTCTGACTCTCGACCAATGGAAAAGTTCCCTGTTGAGAGAGAGGGTTTTGAGTAGCAATAATTAAATGCGGATTGGGAAGCAAGTGCGTAGTCCCATCTATTGTCACCTGAGCCTCTTCCATGCATTCCAGAAGTGCAGCCTGAGTCCTTGGAGGAGTCCTATTTAACTCATCACATAGGACAATTTGTGAAAAGACTGGTCCGGGGCGAAAAGTCCACTGGGTTGTTTCGGGATTAAAAATTGAAAATCCAGTAACATCAGATGGCAATAGATCGGGCTGGCCTTGAATTCTTGAAGCTTGAACTCCAAGACTTTTCGCAATAGCTTTTGCCAAAATGGTCTTTCCAACCCCTGGAGCATCCTCTAATAATAAATGCTCACCGGTTAGAACAGAGACTGTGGCAACCATAAGCGCATAAGGTGATCCATATAAAACTTGACTGAAATTGTCTAATAGATCCACCGCAAATTTAAATGCCGAATCAAATCCAAGCGCCGTATCTTTCAACAGTAATTCCGGGCTAATTTTCTCCAAATTAAACTCTTGTTCATCTGTGTCTGGGTTGTCTTTTAGAGTCACTTAAATTTCCTAGAACGTAATTGCCGAGAGTTCCGGAATAGTTTTCAATGATTTCGATCTTGCCTCCAGCCACCTCTCGCGCCTTGAAGGTGCGTTAGGCTCTATCACCTCTTTAGGTGACCAGTTGCTTGAAATCTCATCCATCCCTCCGTACCAGCCAAGGTGGATGGCTCCTAAAAAGGCTGCACCAATGGTAGTGGCCTCACGTTCTTTGGAGACCTCAACGGGTCGCTGACAGGCGTTAGCTAGAGCCTGTACAAAAGTTTTATTAGCTGACATTCCACCATCTATTCTAAGGCTGGGGATACTCAACTGAGAGTCACCCTCTGCAGCTTCGACCATATCGGCTCCTCTTTGGGCAATTCCCTCTAGAACTCCTCTGACCAGCTCGGCCCTTCCTGTTCCACGTGTTATCCCGACAAATGTTCCTCTTGCTCCAAAATCCCACACCGGGGTGCCGAGTCCTAATAGTGCCGGAACAAACCATACATCTGAGTTATCGGCACTTTGGCTGGCAAGTTCATCTGATTCTTCAGAAGACGAGATTATTCCTAAATCGTCACGTAGCCACTCGACTGCTGATCCGGCAGAGAGCATGAGGGCTTCTACTTCATAGGCTGTAGGTGAGCTTCCTAATTTGTAAGCTGCAAAAGATGTAGTTCCATTTGGTCCAAGATCCATAAACTCGGGCCTGATTGGACCTACAAATTGGTCCAACATGCCACCGGTTCCAAAGGTAGCTTTGGCTAATCCTGGTTTGTTGCAAGCTTGTCCAACTAAGGATGCTTGCTGGTCGCCGGCAATAGCAATAATGGGAGGCGATCCCTTTAGAACCCTTGCCTCGCCCATAAAGTCTGATGAAGACTTTATTTCAGGCAGTATTGAAGCCTCGATGTTCAAAGCAGCCAAGACATCTTGATCCCATTTGGAAAAATCACTGGTTGCCATTCCTGTGGCAGATGCATTAGTCACATCAGTAACGTGAAGTGCCTGATCTCCCAATTGTCCGTTTAGCTTCCAGGCTATCCAGGTATCGATTGTGCCAAAGCATAGCTCTTTTACTCTCTCTTTGTCGAAGTCATCAAGTATTGACTGAAGTTTGGGACCCGAATGAGAAGGGGAGAGTCGCAATCCTTGTTCTTGGAGCATAATACAAGTAATTACAGTTCTTAAGTCTTGCCAGCCAATGCCTGGAGCAACTAGCTCGCCGGTGTTTCTATCCCAGACAAGTGATGTGGAGCGCTGATTTGTAATGGCGACTCCACTGACACTCCCGACAGATTCAATCACCTTATTAGCTAGCTCTATGGCATTTTTTGCAATTAAGTCCCCGTCAACTTCAACTAAGCCAGGACTAGGAGTAGACGGAAGGGTTGGAACAGAAATAACGTCGTGGAGACTTCCTTCTTGATTTAGAGCACCCGCTCTCACACTTGACGTGCCCACATCGATTACCAAAATTTCATTCATGACAAATCAACTGAACCTAATTTCGAAGAAAATCCCAATTTCAATGGGTTTAAGATTCCAACAGGGTCCAAAGTGTTTTTGAGATCCTCTAAAACACCAAAAGCGGCTCCCAAGTTCTCTTTTACATAACGTGCTCTGTTTATGCCGATTCCATGGTGATGACTTATTGAAGCTCCGTGGCGGTTAATGACACTCATTACACTGTCCCAGGCTTGGCGATAGAAAGCCTCATTCAATTTCAGCGCTTCTTCGGAGTTTTCTTGTACTCCATGTTCAGATGGATTGATTTTTCCAACAAAAGTGAAATAGATACAGGCCCCATCTAGATAAGCGTGACTTTGGTGGGCTGAGGCCACTAGGGCTCCTGGAATTGCCAAGATCTCCTCAATTGCATCTTGATATAAACGCGGGAGAGCACTCCATCTTCCGGCAATTTCAATTGTGTCAAGAGTTATTCCAATTTTGGTTAACGATGCCAGTGCCTTCACGTCATTTTTTGACTCCACCCACTTGGCAACTGGCTCCAATCCGAGATCAAGAGCGTTATGGCACTCTGATTCAACAATTTCCATTGTGGCATCTACAATTTTTGGATCACCTTCGTCAAGTACGACGAGTGCATTTGTCTCTCCTGTCCCGAAATGGCGATTGGATTCAGCGGCGTCATAAAGTCGCAGTACTGCAGGAGTAGCGCCTCTCTGGAGTATCTTTCGACAGCTTTCAAGACCCGCCTGAAATGTTGGGAACCCATAGGCTGCCCTTTTCTCATAATTAGGAAGTGGATGGACTTTTAGAACTACTGATGTAATTACTCCTAAAGTTCCTTCAGATCCCACAAATATAGCCGTGAGATCAGGTCCCACCGCACTCCTTGGGGCAAGACCACCTGTAGTAATGATCTCTCCGTTAGCTAGAACTACCTCAAGGCCAACGACCATGTCCTCTATTTTTCCGTACCGTGTTGAGTATTGGCCAGCACCTCTGCAAGCCACCCAACCCCCAACGGTTGACAGATCCATTGACTGTGGAAAATGACCTAGGGTCAGGTGGTAGTTCTCACGAAGTTCAGCTTCAAAATCTGGGCCAAATGTGCCGGCTTTGACCCTGACGACGAGGGAGGTTTCATCCACATCTTCAATTCCACTCATAGCAGTCAAGTCCAACGAGATACCACCTAGAAGCGGAACCGATCCTCCTACTACTCCTGACCTTCCTGCAACCGGGGTGACCGGGATTGCATTGTCATTACAAATTTTGAGTATGGAGGATACTTGTTTTGTCTCTGTTGGTTTTAGTATTACGAGCGGAGAAGCTGTAGTCATGCCATTTATTGCCCACTGGAGACTAATGGGCCACCAATCCCGTCCAGCCTCTGATAGGGCTGCTTTATCGGTGATGATTTCAACTCCACTTAATAGCAGTTGATCCATAACCTCTTTTGATATCGTCACCGTTGTTGATGCTTGGAAGCGGGATTTCACCTCTTCGTATGGAAGTGAAAAATCAATTGGGGAGGTAGGTTTGGTTGTCAATTGTCGTTACTTTCGTCTTTGATGGTGTTGCGTGCACCTGTTTTTGTATTCTTTAGCGTAGTTGAAGAGTTGGTCTTGCGAATAGATCCTAGATTTGCCACTGAAGCCAACTTGGAGATGTCATCTTGATCTCGCTGTGAATCTGGAATATCCGGGAGTGCACTTGAAACAAGAGCTTCTACTTTTGATACCTCACTATTAATTCGATCATTGTCCCAACCAAGCAACGGTGCAACTAACTCCGCTACTTCCCTAGCTGAGTCTTTTGTGGCTTGTGCATCGTGGAGGAGAGCTCTGGTGCGTCTAGAGAGGATGTCCTCCAAGGAAAGTGCCCACTCGTTTGTGACTGCATAAATTGCTTCTGCCCGGAAATAGGGGAGACCTTTTACGAGAGGACTCTTGTTGTTCGGGTCATCCTTAAAAAGTTGGAATATGGCATCTGACCTTGTTCCATAGCGATTGAAAAGATGTTTCCACGCAATCGCGTCCACATTGTCCGGCAAGTATTTTGAGGTGTTAGATACTCCGAATCGGAATTTAGAGATCTCAGATGGGCAACCAATTAATGGAAGTTTTTTGGTTAGGGATTTTAATGAGCCTTTGCCTACCAATTCAACAACTTTGTCTACGGTATCTTCTGCCATTTTTCTATAGGTTGTCAGTTTTCCACCAGTGACAGTAATAAGTCCTGAACGTGAGATAATAACTTGGTGATTTCTCGATAGGTCAGCCGTTTTTTCCCCGTTAGACTGCCCATCTACGGCAATACCCACTAAGTCTGCTATTTTGGCTCCAATTTTGTGCAAAATGGGTTCTTTGTGATGAACTTCGGAGTTCTCTGTCGGAGTCAACAATGGCCTAAGTCCGGCCCAACTTGACTTGATGTCAGATTCTGTCAAATTAGCTGTAGTGGCATCATTGACGGCTTTTAAAAGGTATTCAACTTCTTCTTTTGCAACCTCTGGGTTGTCAACTGGACCGCTATATGCAGTGTCGGTTGTCCCCACGTAAGTCTGATCACCCCACGGAATCACAAAAATTGAGCGCTTGTCTTTTTTTACTGGAATTACAGCTGCAATGTCACATGGGAGCTTTTCTCGACTCAGCGTGATGTGAATTCCCCTAGCAGGCGTTATTGAATGGGGGTGAGTGGGTTCATCTAGCGAGCGCAGATCATCAGACCAGACTCCGGTGGCATTGACAAAGCATTTTGCTTTAATAGTTATCTCTCTATAGTTTGTTTTGTCTCCGTCACTTGCTCTAACAATGGCTGAATCAATTTTGGCAGATTCACTATGATGCATTTTGATTAACTCACAGTATGTGCCAACAACCGCACCGTAGTAGTTACTGGCAGTCTTGGCCACACTTAGTGCGAGTCTTGCATCATCGGCTTTGGCATCGTAGTAGATAAAACCAGCAACCAGGTTGGTCGTTTTTAAAGTCGGCATATGGGATAGTACCTCTCTTTTGCCAATTCTCTTATGACGCTTTCCTATTCTGAGT
>JABEUL010000274.1 GCA_013044465.1 Acidimicrobiales bacterium | reverse complement strand
TTTTAAATCCATCGCTACCTGGTTTTGGCGGCAGTGATGCACTTCCCTGGGAAGAGTTGTCAATGGGCGGATTCGCCCGGCGTGTCATTGAGATGATGGACCGACTGGAGATAGAAAAGGCTGTTATTCTGGGACATTCAATGGGTGGAGCAGTCGCGATGCAACTTGCATTTAGCTATCCCGAGAGAGTACTTGGCGTTATATATCGAGATGGTGCTGGAACTCCTAGTTGGAAAGAGCGAAATGGCATAATTGTCAAAGCTCTGGCTCCCATCTTGCCCGATATGGCTGCTGCGCTTGACCTTGGAGCTGCGGCTGTACTTGATTTTCCAGATGTAATAGCAGGCAGGCTAGGGTCTACTTTAAGGGCACTTTTCCCTGATTTTCACAGAAATGTACGTTCGCTTGGACGAACTCTTCCGGCTGCTGCGATGCTATTTGGATCTGATCTTTCCGGGGAGTGCTATCAAGTAGGGAACTCCTCCTCTATCCCGCTCCTAGCTGAGTGGGGACTTTTCGACAGGATTACACCATCTAGAACCGCTCAGGAATTCACTGAGATTACGGGACAAGAAGTCGTTTGGGTTCCTGGTGGTCATTCGTGGATGCTTGCCCGACCAGCTTCCCAGGCTTGGGTATTAAAGTTCCATGAAAAAGGCAAAGAATTCATTGACCAGGTTGAAAGCAGAATCCAATCTTTCGATAGACAACGCATAACTCCTGCGGCAATTGGCCAAACCAACATCAGGCAACTCCGCCGTAATATTTGAAATTCGACTTCATAAAAATTTGATATTAAAGTGGATAAGATATTCCTCCTTTGGCTATGCTGACTGATACGTCAATCTATTAGGAGGACCCAGATTTGCGTTTTAAAGTCGAAGATACAGAAGAACATAGCAAGTTCCGAGCAGCTTTTATAGATTGGCTCAGTACAGTTCTGCCACCTGGTTGGGTTGACTCGCTTAAGAGCGAAGATGAAGCAGCGTTCAAGGAAGCCAGAAGTAAGTGGGACATCTTTTCGTGGATGAAAACTATTGGCCTAAGCGGCTATGCAGCTCCACTTTGGCCAAAAGAGTTTGGTGGTCTTTCAGGTGCGGCATGGATGCAACAGATAATTCGAGAAGAGTTAAGCAATTTTCGCCTCCCACTAGCTGGAATAAACCTACTCGGTGTAGGACTTGCTGGTCCCACGATTATTGAACATGGAAACCAAGAGCAAAAGCAAACCTATCTTCAAAAGATCCTCACAGGCGAAGAGATCTGGTGTCAGTTATTCAGCGAACCATCCTCTGGGTCTGATCTAGCCTCAGTGGGGACGAGGGCGGTTAGAGACGGCGACGAATGGGTGGTAAATGGTCAGAAAGTTTGGACCACTATTGCTCAATTTGCCAAATATGGAATGCTTCTAGCGCGAACCGATCCAAACAAACCAAAGCATGAAGGTCTAACCTATTTTTTGCTAGACATGAAAACACCTGGTGTGGATGTAAGGCCACTTAAGCAGATGACTGGGTCTTCTGAGTTCAATGAAGTATTTTTCACCGATGTCCGAATCCCAGATACCAATCGAGTGGGTGACATCGGAGATGGTTGGAGATGTGCGAGGACAACTCTTATGAATGAGAGAGTGGCATTAGCTGGTCTATCAATTGACGAATCCACTTTCTTGGGGGGGAGTGCCAAAAAAGATCCGTGGCAACTATTTTTAGAATCCATTCCTGATCGATCAAATCCAATAATTAGGCAGAAACTCGCACAGTTCTGGATTGAATCCCAAGTAAAGGAGATCACTACATTTAGTGCAAATTCGGCGAGAATGCGAGGGGAATCTCCTGGACCCGAAGGTGGAGTAAATAAAGTCTTTAATGCTGAATACAATAAGAGAAGATCAGAGTTTGCCATGAATGCAACCGGAATGGGATCAATTGCATGGCAGAAGCACGACAGCCACTCTCAGGATAAATCAGTAAGGTTTTTGCGTGCGAGAGCAAATACTATCGAAGGTGGAACTTCCGAGATATTGAGGAATCAGATGGCCGAGAGAATTCTTGGTTTGCCCAGAGATATTGAAGTCGACAAAGATCTGCCGTGGGATCAAATACCAAAGAAGTAATGGTGACAGAGCAGCAAAAACATCAAAAATCAAACGATGCCTCTCCGCAAGAGAGAACACTAAAGCGCGCTATATCTGATGCTGATAAAGACGTGAGAAGGAGTGAAATACTGGCCGCAGCTAAAAGAGTATTTTCAACCAAAGGTTTCCACTCCACCACAATTGCTGATATTGCCAAGGATGCGAACCTTTCATATGGCTCTATTTATTGGTATTTCGATTCAAAAGATGCGCTCTTTCATGAGTTAATGACAGTTGAGGAACAAGCTTTAAAGGATTACATCTACGCAGCTAGAAAAGATGCCACTACTAGACCGGACCAGTCTTTTCAAGCAGCAGTTCAAGCAACATTTGAATTCTTTGAAGCAGACAAGGCACTAGTTAAGCTACTTTTCAGAGACTCTTATGCCTTAGGCGATAGATTCGAAGCTCATCTGTTTCGAATCTATGAAGGATTCGTAGGTGATGTCGAGGCTGTGGTTACTCACTACCAAGAAAAAGGCGAGATCATTGATGCGCCGCCGCACCTTGTGGCTTTTTCTATAGCAGCTCTTATAACAGAATTTGCTCATCGTCGATTAGAGACCGACGATGGTTTGCCGGCAAGTGTTGTGGCTGATTTTGTAATAAAGTTACTCCTAGAGGGACTGCTTCCAAGAAGAAAGGACCGCTCCAGTGGCCAGTCGAATTGATCCAGCGCAAATCCCGGTAATTATTTCCTTTGGACAGTCCATTGAGAGAGAAACAATTCTAAGACCACTTGATTTAGCCCAACGGGCTGCAGAAGAAGCTTTTGACTCCGCACCTGGAATAAGAGATCAAATCAACGAAGTCGTAGTAGTAAATATATTAGGAAGAGTTGGGCCGAGCCCTGCTGGGGAATTAGCCAACCGCCTCAACATCAACACTGCGAAATGTTATACAACATCTGTTGGAGGCAATACTCCTCAGTATTTAGTAAACAAAACCAGTCAAAGAATCGCAAACGGCGAGACCTTAGCAGTTCTAATTGCAGGTGCCGAGGCCATGCGGTCATCAAGAGAGTGGAAGAAGCTTAAGGAAAGCGGAGAAGTGTCAAGTGGCCAACCTAATCTTCAAAATGACTTTGAACCCGATGAAGTTATCGGTGTTGACAAAGCCGGCATGTCAAGTGCAGAAGCCTCTGCAGGGCTTTTATCCCCCGCCCACGTATATCCACTTTTTGAATCTGCCATAGCCCATGCAAATGGGCGATCAATGGTTCAGCAGCGAAAAGTAGCTGCCGAGCTTTTTGCCCCATTTGCTGCAGTTGCATCAACCAATAAATATGCCTGGTTCAAAGAGAGAGCTTCAGTTGATGAACTTTTTTCCGCAGGGCCTAAGAACAGGATGATTGCAGAACCTTACACGAAAAGACTCTGTGCTTTTTTAGGAAGCGACCAGGGGGCAGCAATTATAGTGACATCTCTTGAAATTGCAAATAAGTTAAATCTATCAAAGCAAGTTGTATTTCCAATCAGTGGAGCAGATGCAACAGATGCTTGGTTCGTTTCAACTAGGCCGGATCTTTCCAGATCACCCGCCATTAGTGCTGCATCATCTCTCACGCTATCTCTTGCTAACAAAACCATCGACGACGTAGATTTTCTTGAGCTTTATTCATGTTTCCCATCTGCTGTGCAACTGGCCTGTAGAGAAATTGGAATAGATCACAATGATAGTCGTGGTCTCACCGTAACTGGTGGTCTCCCCTACTTCGGGGGACCTGGGAACAATTACACCACTCATGGAATCGTATCAATGGCATCTAAAATCCAAGAAAGTGAAGGTTTAGGGCTTGTCAGCGCTTTAGGTTGGTTTGCAACTAAGCACAGCTACGGCCTCTATGGCGCAGACCCACCTGAGGGAGGATTTGTGCATGGAGATTTAACCGAGGAGCAGATAAAAATTGACGGTGCAGCAGTTGAATCGGTGGATAGCCTTGATTCGATTAAAGGATTTGAAGGCGAAGGGAGAGTTATTGCATCTTCTATTTGTTACGGGCCCGATGGGAATGTATTTATGGCCCCGGCAATTGTCGAGATCAATGGGCCTAAACGTATTGCATTAGCTGCAAACCCAAATGATCTCTCTGACCTAACTGGAGTAAATCTGGCTGGTGAGAAAGTAAAGATCGGTGGAGATCCAATTTGTTGGAGCCGAATATAAATTATTGGAACTATAAATAGTTTGATTACAAAAGGAGAACAATATGTCAGTTGACACTAAGCGGGTGGGAAATGTTGAGATAATCACCATTAACAGGCCAGAGGCCAGAAACGCCATTGATGGCCCAACTTCAACAGCTATCGGCGAAGCCCTCGACGCAATTGAAAACGACGACGAAGTTTGGGTAGTAGTGCTAACTGGGGCTGGCGACAAGGCATTTTGTGCCGGGATGGACCTAAAGGCTTTTGCTTCAGGCCAGGTTGGAGAGATAGTTGGAGCCAAAGGAGGTTTTGCCAGTATCGCAACCAGAGATTTTCCAAAACCCATAATTGCAGCCATCAACGGTGCGGCATTTGCCGGAGGGTGTGAGATTATGCTCTCATGTGACTTAGTGGTAGCAAGTGAACATGCCACATTTGGAATCCCCGAAGTCAAAAGGGGACTAATTGCTGGAGGTGGAGGTTTAATTCGACTTCCAAGACGCCTTCCCCTTTCAGTGGCCCTTGAATTAGCCTTAACGGGAGATCCTATTGACGCATCTCGAGCATTCAACTTAGGTTTAGTAAACAAAGTGGTGCCACACGAACAACTAATGGAAGCAGCTCTAGAACTTGCTCAAAAAATTGCTGAAAATGCACCTCTTGCAGTCAGAGCATCAAAAAAGGTCATGTATGCAAGTCTAGGAAAAGATGAAAAAGAGGGTTGGGCTATTTCCAACGAGGCTTTTGGAAAGATCTTTGCAAGTCCCGATGCCATGGAAGGTGCAATTGCCTTCGCTGAAAAAAGAAAACCTAACTGGGCTCTTCACTAAAAAATAGTGATAAATCCTTCGATCTGGATTCTGGAATTAGTCAATCGGCTCAGAGAACAACTTACGGTCCTGTGAAGTTAGGCACTTCCCAGAGTCCAGATCAAAGCGCCAACCGTGTAGTTTGCAGGTCAAAACCCCGTTTTCGACATAGCCGAACTCCGTAAGGTCTGCCCTTAAATGTGGGCAGTACCGCTGAATCTTGTACCCTTCGCATTCGATGGTTTCACCAACCGGCGTATCACGACTGTAGTAATTCTCAACAAATTCCATTCGCATCTCTGAGAGCGACTTGAAAAAACTATAAACATACTCGTTATAAGGTCCCTCTCGCTCAGCTTCGAATCGGCAAGATAAAAATGCCATGTTTACCCAGTCTTCCACCCTATTGGCCAAGCAGTACTCCATGACTCCATCTTGAAAATAAAATCTAAACCGGCAACTCTGCCCTTCGTAAGGCTCGACTTCTTGGGTTAGAAAATCTAGGACAAACTCTCCGTTTGAACTAGATAGCAAGATCCTCCCATTTATTCCTCTACACGTGAGTGGGGCACTTTTTATCAAAGGTTCAAACCATTCCTTCATGATCTGAAACATCTCTCCTGAACGAAGTTTAGGCCATAACTTTTTTTCAGCTTCGATCTGGGGGGCAACCTGTTCTTGGTATGAAACCAGGTACTGGCGCTTTTTTTCGTAGGCATTTCTTAGATCCTCAGGACTGTCGATATCCAAATACTCTTTGCCAATTTTAATTTTCGAGTTAGGTCCGATGAGATGTGAATTCTCAATACCATTTTCCAACAAATGCCCAATAAATACCCTGGCATCGCAAAATATATTAGTTTCGCTTCCATTTAAGCTCGATGGATCAGAGAAATCATTGAGTTCAAATAGGGATTCATCCAAAAAGCAAGGAGGGCCAGCCGAGGGAAACACATTTTTCGCTCCAATTGCCTTAACATACTGGCAAGCCCGTTCTAATTGGTTCTTCCGCTTTGCTCTGGCCAGCCGGTCTTTGAGATTTTTGTCATATCTATAGACCATAGGAAACCAAATTGCACCCGAGAATTGTAAGAAGTGAGCGTCATAGACACCGAAATTATTTAGCAAAGCAAGATTTGTTGGCCTGGCATCATTTTGATTAAGTACCTTTGCCACTCCGTCGTCTACGGCCAATACGGAATCTCCCAAGGGCCCGTCGGTGGGTGAGGAAAGAGAATTTACCATTACTCGATACCCGCCATCCAGTACCATATCCTCGCCATTTTTAGTATCGATAAAGTACTTGAAGCCCAAATCCGATAGTGCATCTCTCATATGGCTGGTGCCAAATTCAGGTAGTAAAACCGTTGCTTGTTTGCTGATATATTTTTTTAAAAATGCCGGATCAAAATGGTCTAAATGGAGATGTGAAATATAAAGATAATTTGGTTTAGAGATGCTTTCTATGTCGATGTTCTTATTCGATGGATATGGGAACCATGACGCTAGGTATGCCGAGTTAAACCAAGGATCACATAAAATCGAACCGCACTCGCTATCGAGATAAAGTCCAGCATGGCCAATATATGTGATCTGCAAACGAGTCCCCTAGGATAAATATCTAGATTGCGCCGCCGCGCCGAGACTCCGTAGCTATGCCAATCATGGCCGATATTACTAGTGCCCCCCCTAGAAATGCAGTCCACAGTCCAAAAACAAGGGCCAGCCCAAAACTTGCACAACCCATTCCAAAAACAAAGGGCCAAATTGAAGAGTCAGGAAAAGCTGCAATTACTCCTGCACCTTCACTCAATGAACCGTCTTCTTTGTCCTCTTCACGAGGGTCCATCCGATGAGACCACCACAAGTAATAAGTCCCAGGAAACGCTCCTAAAAGTGAGCTTCCGCCCAACATAGCTGTGCCTGCCCATTCGTGGCTCCAAACACCGTAAACAACAAATAGCGTTGCAAAGAATGCCGCAATGATAAGTAGGACTCGACCTTCAAATCGCATTATGCCTCCTTGAATTTATTAACTTCACTCTCAAGATCCCGAACTAATTGTTTTGCCGTTGTGTTGGGCTATCCATTGATCAAATTGCGACGTTGAAACTGCCTTAAACCCAAATAACATTTCTGTATGATATAAACCGCAAAACTGAGTACAGCGCCCTGGGTAGTAACCCGCACTGGTAATATTGAAGTCGAACTGATTTACCTGTCCGGGCTGAGCGTAGCGAGAGAAGTTAAAAGAGGGCACATAAAAACCGTGCACCACATCTTTTGAAACTAAAGTTACTCGAATAGTTTCGTCAACTGGCAGAACTGCAACTGGAATGACTGGGGGCGTATAGCTTCCACTTATGTCATTTCCAATAACAGTCGTCTTGTAGCCACTCCCGTCATCAGCACTATATTGAAACTCCCATCCCCATTGGAAAGCCGTAATTTTCACATCCAGAAATGGGTGGGTGGAAACTGCATCAACAGTATTTTCAGTTACATATGTAAAGTAAAAAAGAAATGCCACAATTATCGAAGGTATTACTGTGTAAATTATTTCGATCAGGTGGTGCTGGTGAAACTGCTTTGGCATAGTCTCATCACCGCGTTTTCTTCGGTAGCGGAAAAATGCCCAAAACATCAGTAACCACACAATTGCTCCTACGACCAAGGAAGCAATAACTGACAAAGAAAAAAGTTTGAAAGTTGACTGAGCTTGGGTAGTCGAGCCACGGTAACCACCGAAAGTCGGAAGGTTGCATCCGCCAATTAATACACCAGAAATTATGAGGACTAATACCTTGGGAGCCCTTAAAATCTTCGATACTTTCGACGCGCTAATTCGACTTAAAACCGATGGAATCACAGTTACCAATCTACACGAGAGTGATAGCTGGTGCGAACATTATCTGCTAAATTGCCAGACCTTTTCTTCTGCCAAGATAGGTAACTTATTGAACTTAACGCGGGGAATATATCCTCCCTGCAGGAAAGTCCCAGTAGAAATATCAGATAGGCCACAACTCAGTAATTTGACAATACCGAGAAAATTGTCTGATCTATGTGGTTAAAGATCACTTCCAAAAAGGAAATATAAGCTGCAATTAGCTATTTTTTTTCCGAAGTTGTATCTTCGGTTGATTCGGTCTTTTTGTCTTCGTCCACGCCTTCTTGAAGGCCCTTTTTAAACTCGTGTGAAGCTTAACCTAGACCTCTTGCTAATTGGGGGAGTGTTGACCCTCCGAACAGCAAAATGAGGCCAACTACTACTA
>JABEUL010000273.1 GCA_013044465.1 Acidimicrobiales bacterium | reverse complement strand
TCTTGCCGATGGGACTTGTGAGAGATCCGGCGACATTGTTGAGAGGAAAAACTTATTCCAATGGTTCTTTAGGATCACAAACTATGCGGAGGACTTGCTTAATTCTATTGAAGACTTAGACTGGCCCGCGCGGGTGAAAGTAATGCAGCGTCACTGGATTGGAAGATCAGAAGGTGCTGAATTTGAACTGAAAGTTGCTGGCACGGAAGATATCTCACTCAAAGTTTATACAACGAGGCCCGACACTTCATTTGGAATGACATACGCCGTAATTGCACCAGAGCATCCATTAGTTGACACTTTAACAAAACCGGAATACTCCAAAGATGTTCTCTCGCTTGTCGAACGGGCATCTAAATCAAGTGACATTGAAAGACAGTCCACCGAAGGTGCATTGGAAAAGCGAGGAGCTTTTACTGGATCATTTGTAGTTAATCCATTTAACGACAAAGAAATCCCTATATATGTAGCTGATTATGTATTGATGAGCTATGGGACTGGGGCCATTATGGCCGTTCCTGCAGAAGATGAAAGAGACTTTGCTTTTGCCCAAATTCACAACTTGCCTATTATCCGCACTACTGCGCCCCCAGATGAAAACTTTGAGGGACCCTACAGTGGCGATGGATTAAAGATAAATTCTGACTGGCTTGATGGAATGGATACAAAAACTGCCAAAGCTAAATCTATTCAATGGCTTGAGTCAAATGGAATAGGCAAAGGAAAAGTCAACTATCGACTCAGAGACTGGTTGGTTTCAAGGCAGCGATACTGGGGTTGTCCAATTCCAATAATTCACTGTCCAACCTGTGGAGAAGTTCCTGTAGATATTGAAGATCTTCCCATTCTCCCACCTGATGACGTTGAATTTCTTCCGACTGGTGAATCACCGTTGGCTAGACATGCTGGATTTGTGAATGCTACATGCCCCAGGTGTCATCAAAGTGCTAAAAGAGAAACCGACACAATGGATACATTTGTGGATTCGTCTTGGTACTTTTTTAGGTTTTGCGACCCTTCCAACACAGAAGTGCCATTTGATATTGAAACTGCAAGGCTGTTCATGCCGGTCGATCAATATATTGGAGGAGTCGAACACGCAATTCTCCACCTTCTTTACGCCAGGTTCTATACCCGAGCACTAATTGACGTCGATCTTGCACCTAAAGAGATTAGAGAACCCTTTAAAAGGCTCTTTACCCAAGGAATGATTCGCCTTGATGGATCCAAAATGTCAAAATCCAAAGGGAATTTGATCGCACCTTCAAAGTATTTTGATTCCGTTGGAGCCGATGCTTTGAGAATTTTTCATCTTTTCGTAGGTCCACCTGCTGATGACATGGACTGGACGAGTCAGACAGACGAAGTAATAGAAGGTATGGCACGCTTCCTAGCCAGAGTGTGGCGCTTGGCAGTTCCTGAAGCATCTGACCAAGAACTCGCTGGAAGACCTGCACATATTGAGCCTGTTGCAAGAGAATTTACTCCAGCCGATATTGCTATCAGAAAACTTACACATGCCACAATTGAAAAAGTAACAAATGACTTTAATCGCTGGTCTTTTAATACAGCCATTGCTTGCTTAATGGATTTCACCAATCAATTGACTAAATACCAGGCCATGGGTGCTGAAAAGTCTGTGATGGATGAAGCTGTGAACTCTCTCTTGTTGCTTCTAGCTCCAAGTGCACCTCATCTAAGTGCTGAAGCGTGGGAGCGCAAAAACGGAGGTCACGTGCATGCCGAGTCTTGGCCAGTTGCAGATCCTAACCTTGCTAAAGCCGACTCTGTGACTTTAATAATTCAAGTTGACTCCAAAGTAAGGGACAAAGTCGAGGTTGCACCAGATGTCAGTGAAATCGAAGCAATAAATATTGCTCGCAGTTCACCAAAAATCCAGGAGATTATTGGTGACACGGAGCCTTTAAGGATTATTGCCAGACCTCCTAGGCTTATTAACATTGTGACCCAAAGCTAAATTTTCAAGACTAATAAAATCGAATTGAAGAGCCAAAAATTGCTCATAATATTCTTCAATCGTTGTTGAAATAGTGTAACCTACAGTAACACTATGAATGACAAGACCTTGGAAGGGCAAATTTTTTGGCAGAAGATTTAGTTTCATTAATCGAGGGCGCAAGTACGCCTCTTAGGGGGATTAATTATTTAATTGATGGAAAAGCGAGTGAAAAAGTCTCTTGGGAGGAAATGTTTGACGACGCCATTCGAATAGCGATTTCCCTCCAGGCCAGAAACATTCAGCCGGGAGATAGAGTTGGCATTTTGGGGTTAACTTCAAGGCAGGCTGTAACTGCCCTTGAAGGCATTTGGCTAAGTGGAGCAGTGCCGATAATGCTATCGCTTCCACAACGAATAACTTCGCTAGAGGATTTCTTGGAATCTACTCGCAGCCGCATGAAGCTCACGTCTGTTTCCCTTTTGCTTGTTGATCCCGACCTCTCCCCCTACTACCAATACGAACCCGGTGATCCAGAGACCATTTTTCTAAACGATCTTCTTGTCTCTACTCACGCTGAATACTTTAGACCACCGATCGACATGGAGCGATTGTCCGTACTCCAATTTACAAGCGGGTCTACATCGCTTCCAAAGGGCGTGCGAATCCCACATGCACAAGTTGTCAATCATATAAAGTCCATTTCACAAGCAGCTCAATTTGACCCGGAAGTCGATGTAGTGGTGTCTTGGCTCCCCTTATACCATGACATGGGTTTTATCGGTCTCTTGGCAACTCCTATGGCGTCTGGATCCGAGTTAGTTCTCGCTCGGCCACAGGATTTTTTGGCCCGACCAATTTCATGGATGGAAGCCATTTCGACCTTTAAGGGATCAATTAGTGCAGGACCAAATTTCTCATATTCTCTTGCTGCTAAAGCCCTTGCTCATGTGGACAATCTAGACCTATCGAGTTGGCGAGTCGCACTAAAT
>JABEUL010000272.1 GCA_013044465.1 Acidimicrobiales bacterium | reverse complement strand
GGGTATATACAAAGCTGATCCAACCAGCAAGGAAATGATATTAAAATTCGTTAGTCGCCACTCACTTGGGCTCTTAGATTCGTCTCAAATTTACACTTTTAAACCACTGAATACATCAAAGCAGTTCCTTTAAAAAGTGACTTCCCAACTAATTAATTAAAATCCTTTCTTTAAGTCAATGTCTTTTGAAAGTCTTCCAATGCGAGAACTGATCCAAATACCGTTTCATATCGAGCAATTTAGTTGGTACCCGAAATGCTCTAGTTCTTGGAATCCGCCAAAATGTAATCTGAAATTGCCGAAGAGATTGCCATTATTGTTACTTGAGGATTGACTTCAGGACAAGTGGGGAGCACGGAGGCATCACTGACGAAAAGACCTTTAACGCCCCTCAATCTGCCATTTTGATCTACTGGATACCTGTTTTCATCCAGTCCCATCCTCATAGTTCCAGTTGGGTGAAATGCGGCCAAATGGATTTTATCTAACGAAGCATGGCTAATTGCCTCATCTAATTCAGCCACATTTGTTGCTTCCATGTTTCCTCTAATACCTGTTAAAACAGATTTCGCACCGGCTTTGAATAAAACTCTTCCCATAATTGAAACCCCTTTCATCAATCGATCAAAGTCTCGTTTGTCCAAATTATAAAAAATAAAACTCTTCTTTGAACCGTATACTGCTCCACTTGGCATATCGGCAACCATGGCACCAAGGGCGGACAGATGCAGGCTTCTCTCAAGATTACTTCGCAGAGTCTTGCCAAAGCCCGGTAAAATAACCGAACCCATTCCTGGCGGGGTCGATGTGGCTTCAATAAGAATCCCATCACTTTCGTGAAACTCTTCAATCCCGACGCTTTGGAGGATACCTCGGTTTGGATACACTTCTTCTTCAAACCACCCACAAGCACTAACTGCCGGATGAATGGCTAAATTTCTTCCGACCTCTTTGTGTTTTGCAAGTCCTGAGCGCCGGAGCAACCCTGGAGTCTCAGTTGCGCCACAGGCAACAACTATCTGATCAGCCAGGATTTCAAAACAACTACCGTCTTTGCGCTTGGCTCTTATGCCATATGCTCTGACCTCAGCACCTTTCACCAATGCTGTATTGTGCAAAATATTCAACACCTTGGCATTTGAAACAATTTTTGCCCCACAACTGCAAGCTAAAGGAAGTGCATTTAAATGTACTCCGTTCTTCGCATTTTGCGGGCACCCGATTGCACACTGGCATGATCCCATGCAACCAGGAGCATTTCTTCTTAACGGTGCAACCTGATAGCCAAGAGATGTGGCACCCTTAATGGCCAAGAGCCCATTATTTCCCATAACATCTAATGGGGCAGGAGCCACCCGCAAGATATCTTCCACCTCATCGAGATATTTAGAGAAAACTGTTCGATCGGCGAATTCAAGACCGACTTGCTTATGCCAATTGTCTAAAACGCCATTCGGGGTCCTAAAACATGTGCCGGAGTTAACAAGCGTTGTCCCCCCTACGCCACGACCGATGGGAAGCACAACTGGAGCTTTCCCGAGAGCAAATGTGGCTCCACTAGATCTATAGAGCGACTGAAATCTATCTAGGGCCTTTCCAGTCCTAAATTCTGAAACATCGTGAGCCCGTCCCTCTTCTAGGATCACTACGGAAAGTCCACTTTTTGCGAGTTTCATTGCAGCCATAGCCCCACCTGCACCTGAACCTATTACCACTACATCAAAAGTTGAGCGAGATGGCCATAAAAGGCTATCGGTGATATCCATTTCAGGTGAAGGATTAGCAAATGGTGCCCTCTTTAGGTTGTCTTTTATCATTTCAGGACTTGAAATATTAGAACCATAGATCAAAAGCAAGGTTGTTTTAACTAGGTCCACCATTGCGCTCGTTGGAGCGAAATCAAGCAATTTTGAGAGAGTTGCCTCGCTGTCCCTTCCCATTCCATCTGAGACCTTTAGAATGCTCCCTAGAACTTTAAATGCGGCACTGAGCCCGAGAGAATCTATTGAGGCAAGATTGGTTAGGAAGCCTTGGAAGTCATTTGATAATGCCAATGATTCGCTCTCGCTCAAGTTTAAAAAGGGCTTCCCCAACCCCAGAGCTGTTTTGTTCACGGCCTTATTCCAATTTCAGAGTGGCCAGTTCCTTCAAGTTGGACATGTTTAACAGTTTCCCAACCTTTGCGACCTCTTCTTTCAACCAATACGTAAATGTCGCTTCGCTCGCAATTTATGCAAGTTGCTGTTTTGCCATCGGGGTCTTTGTAGGCAACTTCCAAACAGCGCTCCTTGGGCTGGTCCACCTTGATAGTTGCTCTCTTTCTGCCCAGTCTTCCCTTGATTTCAAAACCATCTTCAAAAAATGTTGCTCTAAATTTCGCTGCAGCAAATAATGGCTTCTTTGGCCAATCCTTGCCATCAATTCGTATTTGGACAAATGGAAGTGCTCTTATCTTGGCAAGTCCCTTTCGCATTGAAACTGCAGCCACTACTTCAACCACATCTCCCCCGCCTAGATCACCGTGTAGCCAGGCCCATTTCTTCGCATTGCCGTGACCGTATATTCTCGCAGCGCCCCCTTTTGCTCTTTTCAAGATTTGGTCTTTGCCATCAATTTTTATAGTGCCTGAAAATGTTGCACTTGGATGGGGAACCACCTGGCAAGCGGGAAGAAGTTCATTTTCCCATGAAAACTTAGGGAAAGTGTACAAAGGATCCTCTCCTCCCTCAACCTTGAGATTCCACTCAATGTTGCCTGCACTACCCACTCGTAGAGCCGCTCCGTGAACTGATTCATAACTTGGCGAGACCCTGACTTCACCTATATCAAAAGAAGATCCCTCTTTCACTGGCTTTGGACCAAATCTCTCAATTATTGGACTTTCATTGGGCGGAAACACTCCTATCCAGCCATGGGCATATGGTTCATCTTCAAAAGGGGAGACAATTTCATGATGCAGCCAGTATCCATATCCCGTGTCTGGATCGCTGAAAGTGTCATACCAAACTTCAAGTCGTCCCTTTTTCCCATCAAAACGACGAGTTTCTAAAGCTCTTGATTCAAAACCAAAGCTCTTTAAGAACTTGGGAGTAGTAGTTAGATCAAACTTAAGATCAGCTTTTCCTACAATATTTCCCTCTTCGTCCTCGATCGAGCCGGGAAGTGTTGTCCAAGTTGATATTGGCCTCAGCCAAGAGATAGATTTCCATCCGTCAAAAAAGTACTGCCTCTGATCGTCCCCTGTAAATGCAAGTCTGTAACGGACCCTTTTGTTTTCAACTGGCGACATCTCAAGATCTCCCGTAACTGGTGAACCTTCCGCCAATGACTCAGCGTCAATAGTTCCCCTAAGAGCCGCATTAACGGTTCCAAGTGGCTTAACAGCTTCCTCTACCAAGGCAGTCACGTTAAAACTAAATGGAAGCGGCCGCTCGAAGCCGCTCTCTGACTTTTTCTGCCAAGTACCTGACATAGTCTCTGTAAAATGCTTTACTCTTCCCATTTCTTGTCTCCCTTCATAAATTTGCCTGTTGTCTCAAAATATTTGAGTGCCATCAATTTGGATAATTCCGCATTGTTGCCACAAATGGCTTCGATCATTCCCCGCAGATCCCCTGCCAAACTTTTTGGGTCTTTAAATGGACCAAGCAAAAGATCTCCAATTGGCAGGTACGCGTTGAGCAATGTATTGACCAATAAAATAAAAACAGCATTCTTGCTGGCACGAGCTATAACTTTGTGACACTCGGCTTCAATTAATTGAGCTTCCTTGCTCGATTTAGCCTCTCCCAAGCGAGCTAAAAGAGTTCTAAGTTCACTCTTTTCTGCCTCAGTTGCTAAAGTTGCGGCTCTTTCTACAATCACCGAACCAAGTAGCGCACGAGCTTCTAATACTGAATCAATCAACTCAAAGCCACCAAATCTCATGAGAAGTGGCAAAAGTGAAGCTCCCCCTGTTGCCAAAAAATCAGTAACTGTAGAACCTACGCCATGTTTAGTCTCAATCAATCCAGCTTCTTCAAGTCTGACTAATGAGTGCTTAAGACTTGTCCGAGTAACTCCATAACTACTTGCAAGAATTCTCTCTGGGGGCAAATTGGACCCGGAAGGGTACTTTCCCGTCAGAATATCCTGACCAATCATCTGGGTCAGTTGGTCAACAATTGTCTCTCTGACAAGCATTGTCTGGTCCATTTAACTCTCCCGATCTACTGATTATCCATGCTTTTAGTGCAACAACCTGCAAATATAGCTTCTGGTTGAGTGGCTGATCCACTACTCCAATTATTGTAACCAGAAACATCTGGAAATGCAAATGAATTCTTTATTTGCATTAAGACTGCCAATAGTCTTACTGAATCGCATTAAACACCTATTTCGGGCTATCCTCACTCCGTGCCCATTTTGCCTAATCGAGTCGACACAAACTCCAAAGAGTTCGAAGCAAACGTGAGTTCCATGTTGGAAAAGCTAAGGATTATTCGCGAACAGGAGATGCTCTCACTAGCTGGCGGAGGTGAGAAATATGTGGAACGCCATAGAAAACGCGGGAAACTACTCCCAAGAGAGCGAATTGAAGCCCTTATAGATCGTGACTCACCATTTTTAGAGTTTTCGACATTGGCTGCTTGGGGAACTTCGTATAACGTTGGCGCAAGTGTCGTAACAGGAATCGGAGTAGTAGAGGGGGTCGAATGCTTGATTACTGCAAATGACCCGACGGTTAAAGGTGGGACTACCAACCCCTTTACTTTGAAAAAAGTTGTCAGGGCCTCAGATATTACTTCGACCAACAATATGGTGAGCATTCATTTAGTTGAATCGGGTGGCGCTGATCTTCCAACTCAGTCTGAGATGTTTATTCCCGGTGGCAGAATGTTTAGAGATCTAACTCAGCACTCAAGTGCAGCGCGTCCAACAGTTTCATTAGTGTTTGGAAATTCAACCGCAGGTGGTGCTTACGTGCCTGGCATGAGTGATTATATTGTCATGATCAAAGAAAGATCGAAAGTCTTTTTAGGGGGCCCACCTTTGGTCAAGATGGCAACTGGCGAGGAGTCAACTGATGAAGAGCTAGGTGGAGCTGAGATGCACACTCGAGTCTCTGGACTCGGTGACTACCTGGCACAAGATGAAATGGACGCCATAAGGCTTGGTCGACAAATCGTCTCAAGACTTAATTGGCGAAAATTTGGATCAGGTCCAAGGACACTTAATCCCGAAAGTCCACTTTATGACCCCGAGGAACTTCTAGGAATTCCTAGTGCTGATCCCAAAGCTCCTTTTGATCCGCGAGATGTTATTGCCCGAATTGTCGATGGATCTGTTTTTGATGAGTTTAAACCCGAATATGGCACAAGTCTTGTAACCGGTTTTGCTGAACTCCACGGATATCCAATTGGAATACTTGCCAATCATAGAGGCGTCCTGTTTTCACAAGAGGCTCAAAAAGCTACTCAATTTATACAGTTGGCCAACCAGGTCGATACTCCTTTGCTATTTTTGCAAAACACTACTGGCTATATCGTTGGCAAGGACTACGAACAAAGGGGCATCATCAAAGACGGGGCCAAAATGATTAATGCTGTATCTAATTCCTCGGTGCCTCATCTAACAATCAATATTGGTGCTTCATATGGAGCAGGGAACTACGGAATGTGCGGTCGTGCCTATAACCCCCGCTTTTTGTTCTCATGGCCTAATGCAAGGTCTGCAGTTATGGGAGCAGCTCAACTGGCCGGAGTATTGGCAATGGTTGCAAGACAAAGTGCAATGGATCGCGGACTTCCTTTTGACGAAGAGGCCGCTGAAGCCATGCGAGCAGCAGTTGAGGCACAGATTGAATCTGAGTCAGAGGCGTTATTCCTAACTGCTCGCGTATATGATGACGGAATCATCGACCCAAGAGACACTAGAACTGTTCTAGGCATGTGTCTATCGGTCATTGACAAAGAACCAATCCATGGGACCCGTGGATACGGTGTATTTAGGATGTAGTGGAAATGAGAGTGACCAAAGAGTTTTATGGAGAAAGCAAATGAAAGAGATTAGAAAGCTCTTGGTTGCAAACAGAGGCGAAATTGCCTGTCGCATAATGCGCACTGCAAGTGAAATGGGCATACCTACAGTTGCACTTTACTCAGATCCAGATACCAATGCTCTCCACGTCAGGTGTGCCAATGAAGCTTTCCATCTACCGGGTTCATCTCCAGCGGAGACTTATCTAAATATGGATCGCATTTTAGAAGCCTGTCAAATTACTGGTGCAGACGCAATTCATCCTGGATATGGATTTTTGTCAGAAAATGCTCAATTTGCCAAAAAAGTAGAAGAAGCCAATATCACCTTTGTCGGACCAACGGCTAGTTCAATTGAGACAATGGGGTCCAAACTGTCGGCAAAAGAACTAGTTGAGTCCTTCGGAGTCCCAACTCTAAAGAGTGCGAATTTAACTGATCTAACCAGTGACAGGTTGAGCCAAGTGGCTGACGAGATTGGATATCCGCTTTTAATAAAAGCATCGTCAGGTGGGGGTGGAAGAGGCATGCGAATTGTGGAGAACAATTCACAGCTTCAATCTCAAGTAGATGCTGCCAAGCGTGAAGCGCTTTCAGCCTTTGGTGACGCTACGGTATTTGCAGAACGCTATTTGGAAAATCCGCGACATATCGAGATCCAAGTATTTGGAGATAGCCACGGAAACATTGTTTCGCTCTTTGAAAGAGAATGCTCTATCCAGAGACGACACCAAAAGATAGTTGAAGAGGCCCCTTCGAGTGCAATTACTCCAGAGCTAAGGCATCAAATTGGCGAAGTCGCAGTTAATGCGGCCAAAAGTGTCAACTATTTAGGAGCTGGTACTGTTGAGTTCTTGCTCTCTGGTTCTAATGAGTTTTTCTTTTTGGAGATGAATACTCGTTTGCAAGTAGAACACCCTGTCACGGAACTAATAACAGGACTTGATCTGGTAAGACTGCAGATCGAAGTTGCCCAAGGCGAGAAACTGCCCTTGGACCAAATTCCAAGTGAGCCACAGGGTCATGCAATCGAAGTTCGTCTTTACGCTGAAGACTCACTAAATGAGTGGATGCCATCTGCAGGTGATCTCGATCTTTTTGAAATTAATACTGACAATGTGAGGCTAGATACCGGTTATCAAACAGGTGACACGGTGCCTATCTCCTATGACTCAATGTTGGCAAAAGTTATAAGTTACTCAAGCACAAGAGCTGAATCGGCAAAAAAACTAGCCAGGGCCCTGCGTGAATTCTCAATTGCTGGGGTTACAACAAATCGAGATTTACTTGCTGGTATTCTCACAGAAGAAGAGTTCTTAGAGGGCAAAACTGATACGGGATATTTACAAAGACATTTGCCCCAAGATCTCTCACTGCAGGGAAACGATGCACATAGATACATTGACAGTTACGCTATCGCTGCTGCACTTTGCTTGCAGTTTGAAGAGCGCCGCCGAGCAAAAGTACTTCGTGGCTTGCCCTCAGGTTGGCGAAACCTCGCCTCAGCTCCCCAACACTATGAGTTTTTGATTCCAGGTAGCGAAGAATTATTTGAAATAACCTACCTGATGTCAAGAGACGGAGGAATAGAAAGAGTTACGACAAATGGAAATGTTATTGCAGATGTGAAATATATATCCGGAAATGAGGGCTTTTTAGATCTCTCCATTGGTGGAGTAAGGTCGAGATTCGCCGTTTTGCACAAAGCTTCCAAAGTTCATGTCCAATCGGTTCATGGAACTATCACCTTTGAAATAAAAGAGCGCTTCATTGAACCAGGATCTCTGATAGCTCCGGGTTCGATGATCGCACCTATGCCTGGAACTGTATCTAAGATAATGGTTGAGCTAGATCAGATTGTAGAAGTAGGTGAAATTCTCTTAACAATGGAAGCCATGAAGATGGAGCACACAATTACTGCTCCGGCCAGAGGCAAAGTAGTCGAGGTTGACATTTCTGAAGGAAGTCAAGTTTCATCTGGACAGGTCTTAGTTGTCCTAGAGGAAATTGACGGAGAGGAGACATAGTGTCTTTGAATGATGACATGATTAAAATCGCTAACTGCTCAGGATTTTTTGGAGATCGCATAGAAGCTGCCCGTGAGATGGTCGAGGGCGGGCAAATAGATTTCTTGACAGGAGATTACTTGGCCGAGCTGACCATGCTTATTCTATGGAAGTCAGCTCAAAAAAATGGGGGTGGATATGCAAGAACATTTCTTATGCAAATGGAAGATGTACTTCTGTCGATCAAAGAAAAGGGAATAAGAGTTGTCTCAAATGCCGGTGGGTTAAATCCTGCCGGATTAGCTAAAGAAATTAGAAACCTTGCAGACAAACTTGGAATTTCTTTAAATATCTCCCATGTTGAAGGTGACGATATTTTAAAGACTCTTCCTGAGCTGATGGAATCCGGATATGACCTATCGCATCTTGATACTGGGGTGCCGCTAAAAGATGCGGGTACTTCAGCTATCACAGCAAATGCTTATTTAGGAGCCTTTCCTATTGCCGCTGCCCTTGATGAGGGAGCAGATATTGTAGTGACTGGTCGGGTGACAGATGCAGCACTTGTAATTGGTCCAGCGATTCATAAATTTGGGTGGAAAAGTGATTCGTATGACGAATTGGCCGGGGCTATCGTGGCTGGCCACATTATTGAATGCGGAGCACAGGCCTGTGGGGGAAACTATGCATTCTTCAAAGAAATTCCGGGGCTTGAGCATCCGGGCTTTCCAATTGCAGAGATTTACCAAGATGGATCAAGTGTCATAACTAAACACGATGGCACGGGAGGAGCGGTAACCAAAGGAACCGTAACTGCACAGCTTCTCTATGAGATTAGCGGTGCAGACTATTTAAATCCTGATGCAATTGCCAGATTTGACACGATCAAATTAACCGATGAAGGAAAAGATCGCGTACGAGTGAGTCAAGTAAAAGGTCTCCCCCCAACTGAGAGCATAAAAGTTTGTATCAATTTACTTGGTGGATACAAAAACTCAGTTACATTTCTCTTAACTGGTCTCGATGTCAATGAGAAGGCAAAGTTGGCTGAATCTACATTCTTTGGAGCCCTAGGAGGGAAAGACAAGTTTGACTCAGTTGATGTGAGATTGATTAATCGTGTCGGTCCTGATGCCCAAACTAATGAAGAGGCAACGTCGGAATTAAGGGTGACGGTTAAAGACAAGGATCCAAATAAAGTAGGAAGAGTATTTTCAGATGCCGCCACACAGATGGCACTCTCGTCTTATCCCGGGTTTCATCTCCCAGCCCCCCCGGCTCCAGGTGTGCCTTACGGGATTTATTGGCCAGCTCTAATCCCTAAAGACTTAGTAATACCTGTTGTCCACATGAGTGACGATAAATCTTTTCCCCTCACCAATGTTGCTTCTGATTTACCATATACACCCACTGAGACTCATCCAAGTAACTCTTACCCTGATTTTGGGCCAACCAAAAAAGAGCCCCTGGGTCTAATTATCGGCGCTAGAAGCGGCGACAAGGGAGGAAATGCCAATGTAGGACTGTGGGCAAAAGACGAAGAGTCGTATCTTTGGCTGGAGAGTTTCCTAACTGTTGACAAATTAAGAGAGCTTTTAAAAGAAACTGGCGATGCCAAGACTGGACTTAAAATAACCCGAGTCGAGCTTCGGAACATTTTGGCGCTAAACTTTGTAATCGTGGGTCTTTTAGGTGAAGGAGTTGCTTCTTCGGTCAGACCAGATCCTCAAGCAAAAGGTTTAGGCGAATACTTGCGCGGTCGATTAGTCGACATTCCAATTAGTCTAATTAGATAAATTTCTGAGTTAAAAAGGAGCATACAAATGGACTTTCTAGAAACTGACGAGCAGCAGATGCTACGTGAAGCAGTTGCAACTATTTCTAAGAAGTATGGACACAGCTACTTTGTTGAAAAGGCACATTCTGGTCAGAAAGCCACTGAGATGTGGAAAGACTTAGGAGATAATGGTTTTTGCGGCGTAAACATTCCGGCCGAATATGGAGGTGGCGGAATGGGTATTGCAGAACTTGGAATTGTAGCTGAAGAGACTGCCGCTGCAGGTGCACCTATGCTTATGCTCGTAGTATCCCCTGCAATTTGTGGAACAAT
>JABEUL010000021.1 GCA_013044465.1 Acidimicrobiales bacterium | reverse complement strand
GGGTAGTTAGATCTGGATCTACTGCCCCTGCTAGACCTGCATTCCCCGTTGGGCAAAGTGAAGAAGTTGAAAATGTAGGTTTCGTTGAGAAGATACAGCAAGAAAAAGAAAGACCGGTTCCCACTCCAGAGCAGCGCATAAGCGCCCAGTCTCCGCAGTCTCTAAGCGATTCGAAGGCGACTCCGCCCGCTGCTGGCCATAAACCTCATCCTCCTCGGAGTTTTCAAGGTGCTCCAAGTGCACCTCCTCGGCCGATGAGCACAACGGGAAAACCAATTCCTCCACCACCTAGAGCCATGACAGGTCTGAGTGGAAAACCAATTCCACCGCCACCAGGACTCGGCGGCAGAAAATCTCAACCGGGAGCTCCCTCACAAGGTCATAGTGGGCAAAAACCTCCACCACGACAAGGACCACCAAGAGGAGGTGCACCAAGAACTGGTGCGCCCACAAGTTTTTCACCAAGTGATTCACCACGAGGTTCTGGCCCACGAAGATCCACGCCGCCACAGCTAAGGCCAGAAGCAGGGGCCATCCCTGCTGGTAAAGGGGCAGTTGGTGGACCACCAAGTAGAGCCAACCGTCCTCCGCAGCGAAAAACTGCGAGGCGAAGGCGCAAAGTAATTGAGGAGCTCGAACCTACTCAAATCACTACTTATACCCCATCTAATGCGGCGGTCCCAGACTTTGAGGTCATTATCGAGCGGGCAAGTACCGCTCAGGAAATTGGTCCGAAGTTAAATAGGTCCGCAGGTGATGTGATCCGCTTTTTGCTGCTTCATGGCGAAATGGTTACAGCTACTCAGTCACTTTCAGATGACATGATTGAGCTTTTTGCCGCCGAGATCGGTGCCAACATCAAGCTTGTTGACGCCGGTCAGGAACAAGAAGCGACATTGGTTGCAAAATACTTTGGTGATGAGAGTGACTCTGAATCTTTCCATTTAAACCAGAGACCTCCCGTAATCACTGTCATGGGTCACGTCGACCACGGGAAAACCCTCCTGCTCGACAAAATTCGAAATGCCAATGTAGTGGCTGGCGAAGCTGGAGGAATAACTCAACACATTGGTGCCTACCAAGTGAATCTTGATGGGAGGCTGTTGACATTTATTGATACTCCGGGTCACGAAGCTTTCACAGCAATGAGAGCACGCGGAGCTAAAACAACTGACATTGTTGTTTTGGTGGTTGCCGCAGATGACGGAGTGATGCCACAAACCGTAGAAGCTATTGCTCATGCCAAGGCAGCTGAAGTTCCAATTGTGGTTGCAATAAACAAAATTGATCGAGCTGATGCAGATCCTAATCGCGTAATGCAGCAGCTTTCCGAACATGGATTAGTTCCAGAGGCGTGGGGCGGTGACGCCGTGGTTGTTGAAGTGTCAGCGTTGACAAATCTTGGTATAGATGATTTATTAGAACACTTGACTTTGGTTGCAGATATGTTGGAGCTAGAGGCTGACACAACCAAAAAGGGCAGAGGAACGGTATTGGAAGCCAACTTGGACGTTGGACGCGGTCCTGTTGCCACAGTTATTGTCCAATCTGGAACCCTTCGCGTAGGTGATGCAATAGTAGCTGGTGCGGCTTGGGGTCGAGTGAAGGCGATGCTTGATGATCATGGAGACTCCATTAAAGAAGCTGGTCCCTCCACGCCTATTCAGGTACTTGGTTTTTCCGAGCCACCACAAGCTGGCGATGAACTTCGAGTAACTGCCGAACAAGGTGATGCGCGAGTTATCGGTGAAGCACGGGAGCAACGCAGAAGATTTGCCGGACATGTATCAACTGCAGTCTCGATCCCTGGTGCTCGACTGGAAGATATTTTTGAACAAATTTCCAGAGGTGAAGTAGCAACTCTTAACATTGTTCTCAAAGCCGATGTGCAAGGTTCGCTTGAGGCAATTACCGAGAGTCTTAAAAAACTAGAGCGCGATGAGGTCAAGGTTTCCTTTGTTCATAGAGCCGTCGGTGGGATAACAGAGAATGATGTTCAATTAGCAGCTGCCTCAAATGCCACGATTGTTGGATTTAACGTTAGACCAGACAGGCGAGCAAGAGAGATGGCTGAGGTAAATAAAGTTCAGATCAGAACTTATGAAATAATTTACCAAGTAATTGAAGATATTGAACTTGCCATGGTTGGTATGCTGAGTCCAACTTATGAAGAAGTAGTAACAGGCGAAGCCGAAGTTAGATCAGTGTTCAAAGTGCCAAAAGCCGGTTCTGTTGCTGGGTGTTACGTTCTTGAAGGGACTATTACCAGAGGTTCTAAAGTTAGGTTCTTAAGAGACGGCGTGATTATTTGGCGAGGGACTGTCCAGTCGCTTAGAAGATTTAAAGATGATGTTAGGGAAGTTCAATCTGGGTTTGAATGTGGAATTGGATTGTCTGACTTTCAAGATCTCAAAGAAGGCGACATTATTGAGACTTTCGACGAAAAAGAGATCCCGAGAACCCTCTAACGGTTTATGCCCTTTAGCTAGTAGTGGCGAACTTGAATAAAGTACTCCCAGTGCAGTTAAAGTAATCGAGTAATCGTAGAACTAGCGGAATCTTATTAGGAGCGAAATTCCTGACTATCGTTGTCGTGAATATGAGGAATATTCACTCTAGTCTGCTAAATAAGTTCTGAATTTCTTGGATTTTCTGTAACAAATTTACGAGTGAATCGATGCCAAAATCATTTTGGTCAAGTGTTTGCAATTTTATGCAATAATCTGACGATTTTTTGCGGAATAATATTTAAAATATATCAATTCATTGACGCTGCATTATGTAGGCTATATATGAATGACCAAGCCTAAGGGAGGAACACCCAGCAAACCTAGCACTGGCTCAAGTGAACATGTAACGATTCTGGAACGATCAGATGAGTTCATTCGAGCCGTCGCTGCTAGTCTAGATGCGTACTTGGAAATTGACAAAGACGGAAAAATCTGTGAGTTTTCAAGAAGAGCTGAGCAGCTTTTTTTCAGAGACCGATCCGAAGTGATGGGGAGAGAATTCTCAATATTTGCACCGATTGATGAGCCGAACTCTCAATCAAATATCGAATCTGAAAGTTTTGCCAATTTTGAGTGGCAACGTCTGATTGAGATGGGACCCAGGGGACCGATATCACCGGTCAAAGAGTATGTATTAGTTGATTCACAAAACAAAGAGATCCTGTGCGAAGTTGTTTCTTTTGTAGTAGCTGATGATCCAAATTGTAGAGTTGCTCTTTGGATCCGTGATATCTCTGATGTTCGCAGGAATGAAGAAGCACTCGCAGCCTCATTTCTACATGATCCCCTTACGAATCTTCCGAGCAGGACGATGTTCACCTATCAGTTGTCATATGCCCTTGTGCGCCACCAAGATGCTCCTGGAAGGGTGGCCATTTTGCTTTGCGATGTTGATAGATTTAAGGGACTGAATGACTCTTTGGGTCATGATGCCGGTGATGAAGCCTTGGTGGCACTAGCAGAGCGTTTGAAGTCGATCGTGAGACCAAAGGATGTGGTTGCAAGATTTGGCGGTGATGAGTTTTTAATTCTATGCGAAGGCCCCCTCGCCGGAGCTACGGCAACCCATTTGGCTAAACGAATTTCAGAGGTATTGGCCCAACCTATGGCTGTAAAAGACCAAGATGTTTACGCTTCTGTTTCAATTGGGATTGCAACTTCATCCACCAATGCGGTAGATGCCGTAGCGTTGATATCAAATGCCGATTCGGCAATGTACTTGGCCAAACGTAGAGGCGGCAATAGGTTTGCGATGTTTAATGACTCACTTCGAACTGAAGTAGTGACAAGAACTAGTTTAGAAAACTCACTTCATCGGGCTCTAGAAAGAGATGAGCTAGTTGTTTATTTCCAACCTGTTGTAAATCTCTCTTCATTAAGAGTGGTTGGAGTCGAAGCCCTTGTGAGATGGAATCATCCCGATCAAGGTTTGATGGCTCCAGATACCTTTATTCCAACTGCTGAAGAAACTGGTCTAATTGTTCCAATAGGTGCTTGGGTGCTTAACTGCGCTTGTCAGACAATGGAGACTTGGAAACAAGGTAGCAATGAAAGACAAGATGATCGAATTCCTTGCGAACCTTTTGCCTACACTCCTGGAAATGGAGGGTTGGTAGAAGTTAACCTTTCGGGTCGCCAGATTGGTGATCCGGACATTGTTGCCACGGTGGCAGAAGCAATAAGCAAGTCATCTTTGAGTCCTGATCAGTTAGTTCTAGAGATTACTGAAAGCACTTTGATGGATGACCCAGAAGCAGCCCTAAGTGTTTTAGAGGATTTAAAGTCTTTGGGGGTCAAATTGGCTGTCGATGATTTCGGCACCGGGTTTTCTTCGCTAGCTTATCTTCACAAGTTCCCAATTGATGTATTAAAGATTGATAAATCCTTTGTAATGGAGATGGGAAATCGAGAAGAAGATACAGCCATAGTTAGAGCCGTAATTGATTTAGGTCACACTTTAGGCCTAGAAATAGTAGCTGAAGGAGTGGAATCTTCAAATCAGATGGAGATCCTTCAGGCACTAGGATGCGATATGGCTCAGGGTTATCTATTCTCACACCCACTTCCAGCTGCATCACTTTTGGTTTTGGAAAATAGCTGAGTTAAGATTTCCAGATTGTTGGTTGGTAGATGTTATGTTGTTCAAGCAACTGCCAATTTGGTATTTATGCCTAAGAACACAATCAGAGGTCCATTAATTGTTGTTGCCATTTTTAAAACTTATTGAGGAATTAATTGAATTCCAGCGTCAATGCAACTGTTTAGGTAAGCAGTTTAGTTTACATAGAGCTTGACTCCGCTCAAGCTAATGCCTAGTATATCTATGTGCCGCAGACTTTGGTCACCTAATGCGGAAAGGAAATATGAGCAATCTTGCTATAGAGACTAGGCACATCTTTAAGCACTTCGGCAAGAACGAAGTAGTCAAAGATGTGTCACTTAATGTGCCCGCTGGAGTGGCGTTTGGTTATTTGGGTCCAAATGGCGCTGGGAAAACTACTTTGATAAGAATGCTCCTCGGATTGACAAAAGCATCTAGTGGACAAATGGAGATCTTGGGTTACAATGTGCCAAAAGATAGTGCGAAGGCGCTTGAGAGGGTGGGGGCAATTGTGGACGAACCACGATTTTTTCCGCATCTAAGGGCTCACCGTAGAACTATCCGCGCGATAAGTGGGGTAGCATGTTATAGTTGAATATGCGCGAGTTCTTGGT
>JABEUL010000271.1 GCA_013044465.1 Acidimicrobiales bacterium | reverse complement strand
GGCACAAGCGACGTGGTGATTATCGTCTAGATCTGCGGCTACCGGTAGACCAGTGTCTACCATTATCACAAGGTAAAGTCCGCTCGGCGAATCTCCTTAACTTTCTCTGAGAGATCATTACGCCCACTATGACCAATTTCAATGAAACCAAGTTCGGTAGTTTCATTATCTGGCAGATGTGATCTCAGTAACTCAGCTACAACATCTTCCGAAGACATTTCTCGCCTTTCCGCTTCAATAGCTATTCTCTCAGCTATATCGTCAGGTACCGTTATTTGCAACTTCATCATCTACTAATATTATTACTCATTACCTAAATGATCGACCCGTGAAGCTCTCTAAATGCAATCAGATAAATCTCCCCTAACTCCTTCCAGTTATATTGCATTTGTTGGGCTAAAGTTGGGTTTTTTGAGACCCGAATATATCAAATACAGCCTCTGACCTGGTGGGCGCTGAGGGACTCGAACCCACGACCTGCTGGTTGTAAGCCAGCTGCTCTAGCCAACTGAGCTAAGCGCCCTTGAAATAACTTTCAATCTAAAATTAATTGAGTTCACCGACAACGCATTTCAATTAACCCAGGGCATAGTCTAGATAATCCTGAAAGCTCTACTTGAACGAAACCGGGAAATTGGTCGAATTTATGAGGAAAAATTTGATAAATTTGCAGAATATATCTAGTTATTTTGCAATTTAAGTAGTATCATTCATATTGATGACAACTGCACAGGATGCGATATCAGGGTCAAATGGAAGTGCAGCGGGCTGGAAGCCGGCTGCGGGATTCACCCATGTTGGAGAGCGTTACATTCTGGGTTTCGGTGATGATTTCTTCGCAATTTACGACAAATTAGAGCGAAGAGACACTCCAACAGAGCCTGTTCAAAGTTTCCCTAGGACCCAAGAAGGCTGGAATGACGCATGGAGGTTGTTTGCTTCTTGGGAACCAAGATCTCACCAGGTTCAACTTTCTAGAGCTCGGAGAGTTGAAACGCCTGCTGCTCCTACTGCGCTAGCACCAAATCCATCTGGATATAGGAATACTCTGTCACAACCAGGGAACCCTGGGCTAAGAGTGGCGACTGGGAGAATTTCTGGCAATCCGGGCCCTGCATTCACTTTGAAGCAAAGCCATCCAGGTCGATCCTCCGTATTCAGGCGTCCCCAAGGAAGTGCTGGAAAAGTTAAAAAACCTGCCGTTGCGCAACACAATTCAAATACAATGAGTCAAGCAACTGCAAGTCACCAAAATTATGCTCCTCAGCCAGTAGTCCCATCTCCCATAAAAACTTCGCCAAATCCCTTTTCGGCAATGGTAGCCAGTCTTAAACATTCATTACATGGATTGAAGAAATCCAACTCTGTTTCAAGTAACTTTCGGAACCAATCTACTGTCATCAATTCGAAGACGCTGGCGGCAAAACTACAAGTCCAAGGAAATTTCCCGATACCTCAAGCAGGTTCTGTTCATGTGGCAAACCAACAGTTCGCAAGATCTGGAAACCATGCTCCGACATCTCCCTTGATCCAAGTTCCACCCGATAGGACGGGAAGGGGAAGTCGTTTTTCAGGCACAAGTTCAACTGTCTTTGGCGCCTCTAAGCCGGGTGGCTTTGCTGGTGGTTCTGTTCAGCACCCGTCAGTTTCAAAGTCAATGTCGCCCGTACTTTTTTCAAGAGTAGGTGCCAGGCGGAAATTCGAACTCTGGTCATCTAAGCCTGCAGTTATTGTCGTCATATTGGCGGTGTTAGCTGTGATTGCTGGGATATCTTATCTTGCCTCTGATTCTGGTCCATCAGCGTTGTCTATGTTTACTTCAAAGGCAACTCCGATCTGCGGTGCGCTTTCACGTGCAGATGCCCTTCAAGTAAAGCCAAGTGCCGCTCTAAATGCTTCACCTGCCACAGTTGCAAATGCTCTCAATACTCGCTCTGTTTTGGAAAATACGGCATATACTTCACTAGCTCAAATAACCCCTGCATCACTTAGTGCATCGTTGAACCCAATTTGGGATTATGCATCGACTGTTGAATTACAGCAACGGCAACTCGCAACATCTATAACTCAAGGAAATCTAGTTTCGGTGATGACTCTTACAACTTCTCTTACCCAAGCATCGACTCAACTAAATAGCGCTCTAGTCGCACAGGGTTTGTCATCTTGTATCTTGCCACCATTGGCAGGCTGACTTAAGGAATTTGGGTTCCAGCAAATACCGCTGAAACATTAATTTTTCCAGAGTCGCATGGTGAAATTACGAGGGGAATAGTCAGGTATCCAAAATCATTTGGAGGCGTTATTTCCACTTGAGCCGAATTTGGGCATGTGGTTTGATTTCCAGTGGGGACATCTGAGAAGGAAAGCACGAAAGAGGCCTTTCCATTGGTAACAAGGGCAATGTTGGATGGTGTAACTGAAGCTCCGGCGGCCCCTCCTCTAACGACATTCGTCGGCAAAGCCGCCCCAGTTGAAGAAAGCAACTGCAACCCGGGATAACCATCCAAAGTGCAAGTACTTGTTCCGACATTGGTAAATGTAATCTCAGCTGCTATTGTTCCAGCCGCACCTTGTGAGGATCCTTTAGCTGCCGACAAATTCCCGCGTGTACATCGACCTATTGATGGCTTGGTGGTAGTTGCCACTGGGCTTGATGTGGCTGAAGTCGAAGTGCCAGTCGCAGTCGTGCTAGTGGATGTTGAGCTTGTGGTAGTTAAGTTTGCACTGTGGGAGCATGCAGCTAAGGTAATTGGTAGGAAAAGTGCTCCAAATAAAGGCTTGATTCGCATATATAAATACTATCACCCGCCATATTTTTCTTCGAACCTAAAGCCTATTCCTCGAACTGTAATTATTCGGCTTGGTGGTTTTGTATCCCCTGTTTTGTCTCTGAGCTTTCGGACAACGGTGTCGACAGTTCTTGGGTCCGGCATATCTTGACCATCCCAAAGATGTGTCATTATTTCGTCTCTCAAAATAAGCATGCCTGGTTTAGTGACAAATAGTGCTAAAAGTTCAAATTCACTGGGAGTAAGAGGTAATGGTTTGCCAGACATAAATACTTCGTAACGGTCAAAATCTACTTCAATGTGGCCAACTCTAATTTTGTTACTTTCCTTTACGCCAAGGGTTGAGGAATGTTCCATCCGACGAAGGATTGCTCGGATTCTAGCTACAAGTTCTTTTAGCCTAAAAGGCTTTGTCACGTAGTCCGTTGCTCCAATTTGAAGACCAAGGACTATATCCACTTCAGAATCCCTCGCGCTGACAAGAATTATAGGGGCTGACCTAGTGTCTTGATCTTGTGAGAGTTTCTCAACTACTTTGTCGCCAGGCATATCGGGCAATGTCAGATCCAAAAGTATGATGTCAGGCAGCCACTTCTTAGCTTTTTCTATTCCTTCACTTCCACTTTGAGCACCTATAAAATGAAAACCCTCAGATGCGAGTCCTGAACTTAGCCCATCTATGTATGAGACTTCATCGTCTATTACTAAAACTATCGGCGAGTTTCTTGATTTGAGTGACAAGCCCTAATTCCTTCTTTTTCAAGAAGCGTTATCAATGTCTTTGAAGCCCTAATTTCTCGGATGCCTCTAACTGCCGCCATGACTATTATTTATGGAGTACTTCTTTGACACCCTTATCACAAGTCTTGACAAAAGAATAAGTATCAGCACTATTACCAAAAGCAAAACAGCCGCCATTGCACTTAGCTCGGCTGATCCAGCCAAGGGTTGGTTATAATCAGTCCAAACGGCATATGTCAAGAACCCGACAGGAGAATGTGTTAAATGCGTGGTTGGAAAATTATTGGAGGCACCAGCTGTATATAAAAGTGGTGCTGTCTCACCCATTGCAATTGCAAGGGCAATTATGAGTCCCGTTACTATTCCTGGTGCAGCAGGCTTTAGAACTGCTCGCCTCAAGGTTTGCCACCTCGTCATGCCTAGACCTTCGGCAGCTTCTCTAAATGCGGTTGGGACCTGCAAAATGGCAACTTCAGTGGCCTTTGCTATATAAGGTACTACCATTATTGAAAGTACCACTAAGGCAGCTCCTAAGGAAAAACCCCATTTAAGCTCTACAACCAATACCGTGTAACCCAGAAAACCCAAGACAATTGCGGGCACTCCGGACAATACTTCTGAAGCAGTTCGTAAAATTTTTCCTTTTCCCTCTGGACACAGTTCGGCCAGATAAAGTCCACTGCCAATCCCAATAATTCCGGCTACTATTGCCACTCCCCCAGTAATCACTAAAGTGCCAACAATTAAAGTTGAAAGCCCTCCCCCAGTTGCCCCACCGGGTTTCGTAGTGAGAATTGACCAGTTCCAATGTGGAAGCGCACGACCGACTACTCCCCAAACAAGCCAAGCAAGTGGAGCCACTATGCACACCAAGGAAAGCGTCGCTAGCGTCCACATAGCCTTGTCAAGAATCTTGCGCCTCAAAAGGTGTGATTTACTAAACACCTCTACCTACCGGAAGTGCAGTGCCTGACACCCTTTTGACTAAGAATCTTGCAAAAAGATTTGCCATCAAACTCATTGCCAAAAGAACAAGCCCAGCCTCGGCTAGAGATGACACGAAGAAATTAGTCGAATCAGTCAGGGCTGAGTCAAGCTGAGAAACAATAGTGGCTGCAATTGTGGACATGGTGGAATATATATTGGCCGGGAACGTCCCGGTAACAGAACCAGAGATCATCGCAACTGCCATTGTCTCACCCAGTGCTCTTCCAAGACCAAGCACGGAAGCTCCAATAATTCC
>JABEUL010000270.1 GCA_013044465.1 Acidimicrobiales bacterium | reverse complement strand
CGGCACAAAAGGGCTTGTGAAACTGTGAGCATCTGCTGCTCACCACCGGAGAGTAATCCTGCCGGAGTGTCTAAGCGGTCTTGAAGAGTGGGGAACAGAGAAAAAATTCGCGCCATAGCTTCAGCATGGTAACCGCGGTCTTTTTTAGTCAGCCATCCAGCTAGTCGCAAGTTCTCTCTAACTGTCAGTGATGAGAAGATACCTCGACCACCCGGCACGGTTACAAGTCCACGCTTTACGCGCTCAATCGGGGTTAGATGCGTTATATCTTCTCCTTCAAAGAAAACTTTCCCGGATTGAGGATGCAAGACTCCAGCAATTACTCTCAAAATAGTAGATTTACCCGCACCGTTAGTTCCAAGTAGCGCCAGGATTTCACTGTGGCCCACTTCAAAGGAGACTCCGTAGAGAATCTGGGCTTTCCCATATCCTGCATTGATATCTTGGACCGCAACTAGCGATTGGGTTGGGTCAAAACTTGCTGTTGGGGCTTGTTGCTTAGTAGCAGACTTCCCAGCCACCTCAAGGTCTTCTAGAGCACTCAGTCGCATAGCGGCATCGTGGGCAGGGCCAGGAATGACAGTGGAAGGACCTTCATCTTCAGCTCCAGATAGGCTTTTGTCAATAGCTGCTTGAGGGACAAATTTTCTGATAAGAAAATCTCTCGCCGCATAGACCAGACCACTGACGCCTTTGGGGTAGAAAAAGAGGAGAAGCGATAGTGCTATACCGTTTCCAAATGTCTGCAAGGCTGGGGAGTGGGACGCAACGAAAAAGATAGTCTCTACAAATACAGCACCTAAGACACCACCTAAGATCGATCCCATTCCACCAAAAACAACCATTGTGAACACCGAGAGGCTCGCATCCGGAGGAAATCCACCAGAGGGAATTCCTCCAAGGCTGACAGCCAACAGGGCACCAGCTAGACCTGCCAGACTTCCAGAAAACGCAAAGGCCACCAAACGTGCCCTCAAAGGAGATGCACCGTAAGCAGAACCTGCTCTTGAGTTATCCCTAATTGCCTTTATTATTCTTCCGGATCTACTGCGCTGAAGGTTACGGGCCAAAAATATGGCTATTCCAAGAACTGCTATACAGACGTAATAGAAAGTTCTCTGTCCACCTAGGTCAAACCTGTTGAAAAGCGTTACATCGGGCAACCTTGTCGGTGCTAATACGGGAATATTTGACTGATTAATCAACGCAGTATTTAACATTACCGAGAACGCCAAAGTAATTACAGCCAGATAAAGTCCCGGTAATCGCAGTGCCGGTATTCCGATAATAACTGCGATAATTGCCCCTACGATTGCCGAAACAATTATTGCAACACCAAAGTTGAGGTGCAAACTAACTAAACAAACAGCAGCAGCAGAAGCTCCAGCGCCAGTGAAAGCATACTGACCCAAAGAGATCTGACCCGCCCAACCAGTTAGGACTACTAGGGAAACCGCAATAATGGCGTAAATAGCAATTGTTGAATAGTAAAGCAGCCAAGTGTCGCTACTTGTATATTTGCCAGGAATAAAAGGCACTCCGATTAGGACTGCCGCCACGATGACAATCAGTGCAAAAGTTGCAATCCGAATAATTGGCAACTGCCTAACCGCTCTAGGGAGAGGACGCACTTCTTGTATAGCAACAAATCCACCAAGACCTGAATCGCTCTGACGAGAAACTAACTGTCGCTGTACCAAAAGTGAAACTGCAATTAGCAGGAACAGTGCCACAAATACCCATGATGAGTTTGGCTCAGACCAGTAAACTGCCTCTTCAAAAACACCAATGAAAAGTGAAGCAAACATGGTAACTGGCAAAGAGTCAAATCGTGCAATAGCAGCGGCAGCTAAAGGAGCAAGTAACACTGTTGGCCCCAGTGGAGTTCCAGGCGTTACGCCAACAATGGACTGAGAAAATATTGCTCCGACACCGGCTAGTACCGATGCCACACACCAAATGATCAAGGAAAGTCTTCTAACCGGAATTCCTAAAAGAAGAGCTCTTTCCGATGAATCAGCAGAAGCACGTATAGCCGCACCAATATCTGTTTTTCCAATGAACCACCAAAGTGCAATCATAATTATTGGAACTGCAATTCCGGCCACAATTTGATTTCCTGTAAAACGGAACGAAGTAATAGTAAAACTCGTATTCCATGGAACAGTGAAATCAGTTGATGGTTTCAGACTTCCTTGGTGATAAAGGTTGGGAAGAACGTATTCAATTGCAGAAAAAATTAGGGAAAGACCTAGGGTGGCTACAGTCAACACAAGCCTTGGAGAGCTTTGGAATCTCCAAATAACAACTCTGTCAATAAATACACCAATAATCAATGCCACAACCAAGCCGATAATTACAGCTGGGACGTAGGGCATGTTATTTCCAAGAACTAAAACCACCGCAACTGAAGAGGCCACACCGCCGATCTCCATATGGGCAAAGTTAATGATTCTGGCAGACCTATATATGAGCACGAGACCCATTGCCGTTAATGCATTTAGTCCTCCCAGTATCAGTCCATCTAACACCGGTCCCGGGGGAAGGTGGTTCGGCAAGACGGCGTTTCCAATTAACCAGAGCAAGCCAAATACGACTAAACCTCCAATTAGTTGAAAAACATTCTTATTTTGATTTGTCACTTTAGACCTCTTTCAGGAATTGGGAAATAATAAATCAACTTTTGCCAAAGCAGGCTAACTGCTTATGATTTGGAAGGGCTGCAAAATTGTCTGCAAATGAATACTGGGCTCCGCCATTACAAGCTACAAAGGCACCTTTATGACCGTAAAAGTCTGTTCCACTCAGATTGCTTTTCGCATTTGGATCCCAATAAACAATCCCGATGGATGTTGCCGGATCGAAACGGTTTGTTCCAAAATGCCATCCACCGTAATTTCCACCTGCTGCAGAATCAGGGAGGTCTCCTCTAACGTTAAACATGCCTTGTTGGAATGTGGTCGGAGTCAGATTAGGTCCAGCTGCTTGTAAGGCACTATAGAACTGAAGCAGTGAAACATAAGCAAATGTATACGAAGGGAGCAACTGAGACAATGGCGCTTTAGTTTTTAAGTAAACCTGATATGCCTCTTGTTGAAGTTGGTTTGACGGCATCGGCTCGCCTACTCCGATGGTGTGATCCATTTGATCTTGAGGGTAAAGGGTTCCAAACCCATCAGCTCCTGTAAAGCCTTCAGAAAATAGTCCGGAGTAAACCCACTCTGGATAGTAGTGTTGCTGATCGGCTGCTTGATACAAAAATGCTGGTGACACGGGGTCGCAACCCGCACAGATCATAGTGGTTACATTCTTTGCTTTCATAGAGGCAATCATGGAGGCTGACTCCTGAGAAAAGGTAGATAGGTCAAATGCGTAGCTCTGCATTGCTGGAGCTGGTGCGCCAAATACTTTTGTTAAATCATTTGCCATCTCATTAGCACACTCAGTTGCAGTTGGATTCTGCTGGTAGATAATCCCAACTTTGCCAGGCATTGAATGCATTGAAGGATCTCCTGTATAAATGGCCGGGAGTCCATCGATGGATTTGGCTGCAATAGCTGCATCTGCCATAGCGTTTTCGCTGCAGTTAGGACCTGGCGAATAGGCATATGGTGCATTTTGCACATAGTAAGACTGAGGATTTTCATAAATGGAAAACGATATGACACCTTGGTTCTCAAGGTCTTGTGCATAAGCATTGGAGGCATCCACCAGTGACATATCGGCGAAGGCGTTTAATGTGTGTGCCGCAGTTACGGCATCGGCCTTAGCTTCAGTTAATCCGCCACCAACATCTTCAGATATGAAATTGCCCTGTCCTGTATAGGGAACGAGGACCACTTTTCTCCCATATAGATCAAATTGACTATTAAAGTACTTAATGTATGCAGCCATTGTAGTTTCAGCTTCAGCATTAGTTCCGATTACAGATTCGTGAACCAAACCATAAAGTAGCTGGAGTTCAGAAGTTGCGGCTTCGCGGTAGGTCAAGTTAATTGTCGTGGCCGTAACACCATTTGAAGTCGCCCCTCCGTTCTGATCTTTTGCGGGGTTCCAAGCTGGTTCACAAAGCGGCGAATACTTAGACCAAGTTACCTGTGGAACACCCGGACCACACATGGTGCCATTTGCCATTACTCCGCTCGATCCTGGAGCTGGAGCAGGGGTAATCCCACTTGTATTTACCGTAGCTAATTTACTTGTTTTGGCCGATGGCAGGAAAGTGGCTATTAAAATCAAAATCACGACAAATGTTGCAAAATTAACATACCTCTTTAAAACCTTCGACAGTGATAGACCAGGAGCCCTAAAGCTCTCACGCAGGGCTCCAGCTGCCCGGATTCGTTCATCTGCCATTCCGTGCAACTCCTCCTTCCAAATTACTGCCCAATTTGGTCAGTAAAAACTTACTATTCGCTATCGGAGCAAGCGCGAAAAACCTTTTGCATTATCTCCCGCCGCCCCTTGGGGAAGCATGGAGAAACCCAACTCCGCTTTATGGGACTTTAGTCTAAAGTTAGTCGCAATGCCAGTGACATTAATTATTGATAGTGAATCTTTTTTGGATTACTAGATATTATCCTCGTTGATCAGTACAATTTTGCAAAAAAAATCCCTATCTACCTGCACCTGCGCAAGCAAGCCCTGAAAAACCGATACACTGCCACAGATATATGGATGATTTAGTCAACGAAGATAAAAGGAATCTGAGCACTCTGGAATTGATTATCAGTGAAGACTCGCTCAATCAAGCAATTGCGGTAACT
>JABEUL010000269.1 GCA_013044465.1 Acidimicrobiales bacterium | reverse complement strand
TTGCGCTTTCTATTTAAAAATTTGTGTAGTGGAAATTGAATAACGAGAATAGACTAGGTTCGTGGCAAACGATACTGACCAATTTCTCCTCGAAGTAGAACATCTTTGTGTATCAGCTGAAAACACTGAGATTCTCCATGACATATCCTTGAAAGTGAGACCCGGAGAGATCCATGCCTTGCTTGGCCCTAACGGATCCGGGAAGTCAACTTTGGCCAACGTATTGATGGCTAACCCCTCCTACCAGGTGACTAGTGGGAAAATCATCTATAAAGGCGAAGATATTACACAACTATCAAGTGACGTTCGGGCCAAAGCAGGCATATTTTTAGCATTTCAGCACCCTGAGGCAATCCCTGGAGTGCCTGTTCATCAATTCCTTCGACAGGCAATGTCAGCGAGAAGAGGAATGGATATCTCTATTTTAGAGGCAAGAATCGAACTGCTCGAATGGATGGAAAAATTAGAGATGGATCCTGACTTTGCCAAAAGACCTCTGAATGAGGGGTTTAGTGGAGGGGAAAGAAAACGACACGAAGTACTTCAACTTGCACTTTTAAATCCCGAATTAGCAATACTCGACGAGACTGATTCGGGACTTGATATAGATGCTTTGCGGATTGTGGCAAAGGGAATCACCCTTGTAAAAGAGGCTGATCCCAAGCTCGGTGTACTGGTAATTACTCATTATCAACGACTACTCGACTATGTAAAACCCGATGTTGTTCATGTTATTGCTGGTGGAAGTATCAAAGAGACCGGGGGAATCGACTTAGTTGCAGAAGTCGACAAACTTGGCTATGACAGGTGGCTAAATTGAGTAGTTCAGCATCACCTCGAATTCTAAATGTGGATAAAATCCGAAAAGATTTCCCAATTTTAGAAACATCCAAAAATGGCAAGCGGTTGGTTTACCTTGATTCTGCGGCATCTTCACAAAGACCTGATTCAGTGTTAGAAGCAATGGATGACTACTACCATACAACTCATGCCAATGTGCATCGAGGAGTATATTCCATAGCCGAAAATGCCACTGCACTATATGAAAAAGCCAGAGTAAAGGCGGGCAAGTTAATTAACGCTCCCAAGCCTTCAAAAGAAATTGTCTTTACCAAAAATGCGACCGAGGCAATTAATTTGGTTGCAAAAACATGGGGATTGGTTAACTTAGGCGAAAGTGACGTGATCTTAACTACCAAAATGGAGCACCATGCCAATTTGGTTCCCTGGCTAATGCTGAAAGAACAGACTGGTTGCAGGATTTCCTACCTAGAAATTGATTCAAATGGAGAATTGATTTTGGATGATATTGAGTCCAAGTTTGATGGAGTAAAGCTTTTAGCTATCACTATGGCATCAAATGTCTTAGGCACTATCCCTCCGGTAAAATACTTGACAGAGATGGCTCATAAAAATGGGGCTTTAGTGCTTGCCGATGCGGCTCAATTTGTTCCCCATAGGCAATGTGATGTTTCTGACTTAGATGTCGACTTCTTAGCTTTCACCGGGCACAAGGTAATGGGACCAACTGGAATAGGGGTGCTATACGGGAAAGAAGAACTCCTTGACGCTATGCCACCATTCCTTGGGGGTGGAGAGATGATTCTAGATGTCACACTAGAGGGATTCAAAACAAATGAAATTCCGTGGAAATTCGAAGCAGGTACCCCACCAATTGCCGAAGCAGTGGGACTTGGAGCTGGGATTGACTACTTGACAGCGATTGGTTATGGAGCAATTGGTGAGCATGAAAGAGGTCTGCTTGATTACTGCTCAAATTCACTAAAGACAACATTTGGCGAAAAAATCACACTATACGGACCAAAAGAAACCACTAAGAGGACAGGACTTATCTCATTTTCTTTTGAGACCGTCCACCCTCACGATGTGGCCCAAATCCTCGATGATCACAATATCTGCGTTAGAGCGGGCCACCACTGCGCTAAACCCTTGATGTACCGTCTCGGACTTAGTGCCACCACAAGAGTCTCATTTTCAATCTACAACGATACACATGATATAGATGCCCTAATAATAGGTCTAGTTCAAGTTGTTGAGATGTTGGGTTAAGGTTTTAATATGTCTGAAAGGAAAAGTAGATGTCTGGTTTAGAAGATCTCTATAGAGAAATAATTCTCGATCATTATAGAAATCCCAGAAATAGAGGAACTCTGGAATCTCCACCTGCTATCAGGCAAGAGGGATTCAACCCACTATGTGGTGATGAGGTAATTGTTTATTTGGAGAAAACAGACGAGGGTAATAACGAACCCAAGCTAGTCGTACGAATAGACGGACGGGGCTGTTCCATCTCTCAATCTTCGGCGTCCCTTATGGCCCAGTCGGTAAATGGTTCAACGGTGCCAGAGGTTAGAAAGCTTATAAAAGACTTTAAGTCCCTTATGTCAATTCATGAAACGAATCTCGGCGGTGAACCCGAAGATGAGGCATCACTTGATCCAGTAGATACCGACAAGATGGGAGAACTTGCAGCTCTTCAGGGCGTTGTCAAATTTCCCGTCAGAATCAAATGTGCGACCCTATCATGGAATACACTTCTCCAAGCCATGGAAGAATTAGAAATCTAATTTTAATTTAGAGCTTAACCAGTGCTTTTCTTAATGATCTGACACCTTGAGCTATTCGCTGCTCATTTTCAATTAGAGCAAACCGGATAAATCCATCGCCCCCAGGTCCGAATCCTATGCCGGGAGAAGTTGCCACCTGGGCTTCTTTCATCAAGAACTTGGAAAATTCCAAAGATCCAAGTTCACGATATGGCTCAGGAATAGGAGCCCACAAAAACATGGTCGCCTTAGGAAAGTCAACATTCCAACCGATCCGGTTCAATCCTTCACAAAGAGCATTCCTTCTGCTTTGATAAATTGCATTTACTTCCTTCGGATAATCCGGAGCCTCGTTCATAGTTACAGTTGCCGCAATCTGGATAGGCTGGAAAGTGCCATAGTCTAGATAACTCTTCAGTTTGGCCAGTGCATTAACAACTTCGCTATTTCCCACGCAAAAAGCCACTCGCCAGCCAGCCATGGAAAATGACTTTGTGAGTGTATAGAGTTCGACGGATACGTCTTTGGCTCCCTTAACTTGCAGAATTGAGGGGGGTTCGTAACCGTCAAAAGCGGTGTCTGAATATGCAAAGTCGTGCACAAGCACAATTTCATGTTCTTTGGCAAATGAAACTATTCTCTCCATCCAGGCTAAGTCCACGCATGCAGTTGTTGGATTGTGCGGAAAAGACAGCACGATTACCCGCGGTTTAGGCCAAGCCGATTCCCAGGCTTCGATAAGGCGCCCAAAAAATAGCTCGCTTGCCAATTCACCGCCCTCTCCCCCAAGTGGAACTTGTCTGACGTCAGCACCAGCGAAAAGCGGGGCGTATATGTGTATCGGGTATGACGGTGACGGGACTAAAGCCGTATCGCCAGGTGCAACTAAGGTCCACATGAGATGCGATAGTCCTTCTTTTGCTCCGATTGTTGTTACAACTTCAGTCTCTGGGTCTAAATCCACGTCAAACTTTCGCTTGTAGAGATCGGCTACAGCCATCCTTAGCTTGGGTATGCCGCGACTAGCAGAATAACGATGATTTTTCGGGTTGTGTGCTGCTTCGGCCAACTTTTCTACAGCTACATCAGGCGATGGAATATCTGGATTTCCAAAACCCAAATCAATAACATCTTCTCCCGCACGCCTCGCCTCAAGTTTCAGTTGATTAATTTCAGCAAAAACATAAGGGGGCAATCCGGGGATACGTCTAAATTCCATAGGCATAGCTTAGTAAAATTTAGAGTTGAAATAATCCTGGTCTAAAGAGCTTCAATTCGCTCAAATGCATAAAGCGCCGCTCCAACTGCACCAGAAAAAGACCCATACTTAGCAGGTTCAATTGGAACCTCAGGCCTATACTGAAGCCCTTCAAGCATTTGTGAGAATGCTTCTTTGCTGGCATCTAACCACACTCCCTTGGCATCCACTACGCCACCTCCCATAACAATTACCGCTGGATCAAGTGCGCTTGCCAGGTTGGCCAAGCCAAGTGCAATCCACCAACCGAACTGCTTTACAATCCCCAAAGCTTCTAAATCACCAGCTAGTGCCGCCGCAGTTACATGTTCGCCTTTGATCGATTCGGGGTCGCCGCCTGCCAGTTCGACTACGGTTTTAGCAACTCCAGCTAAACCAGCCTCACGCCCTAAACGTCCAAGACCACTTCCTGACGCATATCTTTCCCAACATCCCCTTCGTCCACACGGACAAATTGGCCCGAATGGATCAACAACCATGTGCCCAATTTCGCCAGCAAAACCATAGGCGCCGGTTACTATTTCACCACCCGAGACAATACCGCCTCCAATACCAGTTCCAAGGGTTACCAAGAGTACGTCCTTGTAATTACTTCCCGATCCGATTAAATACTCTGCTCGAAGAGCACAAGTAGCGTCGTTGTCCACAAAAACAGGCTGCGCCAACTTCTCTGCCAGTAACTTAGCCACAGGAAGTGACCTGATGGCTGTGAGGTTGGGAGAGAATCGAAGTGATCCTTCATGGTCGACAAGACCAGGAACCCCAACACCAACGGGAACAGGACTTTCGATACTAAGTGCTTGTTTCAATTCACTAACGACTTTGAACAAGGAATCAATCAATTCCAATCCGTCGTTAGGAGTCTTCTCACGTAACTCTTGGATTATCTCTAAGCTAAAAGACCCCGTGCTCAGAGGGTTACTATCCCCTCTTGTTGTTCTTTTGATCAAAAGAACAACACCTAAAATCTTTGTTCCGCCAACGTCAATTCCAATAGTAATATTGGAAGAGGTCACAGGTTGTTCTCTATCTCACTTCTTCTTGGCGGAAGCCTCCACACGTGCCTTTAATTCACTTAATGCAGTGTGGATAATGCTCGTTTCAGCACGTCTCTTGACGAAACCTGGCAAAGGAACCTTTAGTTCTGCTTCTAGCTCGTAACTAACTAGAGTTCCACCGTCACTTTGTTCGAAAGTATATTTTCCATCTAGCTTGTTGGTTATGTCACCTGCCAGCCATACCCATGACAGGACTTTTGGAGCCTTGGAGTAGTCATATTTTAAGGTATAACTCGTTGAGCGACCAAATGCAGCTGCTCTAAATGAGACTTCCTGAGCTCTCCCTTCGGAGTCTCTCGAAATCACTCTAACCTCTTTCATGTTAGAGATCCACTCTGGATATCGCTCTAAATCCGCAACAACTGCCCAGCAGTCCTCAATGGATCCTGCGATAATCTTTTGTTCTGTGGCCTTATCCGCCACTTTTACCTCCTCACCAGCAAATAGCTTGGCTCATAGATAGCCATCTATGACTTTAGCGCCTAGAAACCACTCCTTGCTTACTTTTTGACATTTTAAACAAAGTATGACCTAAGCTTTTCACTTAGCCAACTAATATTCCGGTCAAAGTAACTAGGGGTAACGGCAAAGACCTTGGGCCAATTTCTCGGCAAGTATTTTGTAGTCGAAGGCTTCCCGGCTCCGCTTCGAACTCTCCG
>JABEUL010000268.1 GCA_013044465.1 Acidimicrobiales bacterium | reverse complement strand
TGGCCATTTGCACCTATTGGGACTATTACCTCATTAGCTACAGTTTCACCAGTTGAGAAATTCACACAGCTTGTAGTGGTTGCCTGTAATCCTGTTGGATAACAGACAAAGTAACCAGGACTTTTAGTATTAGTGGCTGTGACATTTAAAACTACTGAAGATACTCCACTAGCTGGTATTCCATAGTTTCCACTTAAGTTAATGGAAACTATGTTGTTAGGGGAAAGACTGTTGCCAGAACATAATGTATTAGATCCGGCTCTTGTGTCACAGGCTCTAATTGGTGTAACTGGGTTATAGAGACCTACTCCTTGGTTGAGGGGAGCTACATAGCCCTCTAGATCAGCTACTACGTCCATATTGCCATAGGCGTTATAGATGGTTATTTGACCAGATGTAACTATTCAGGTCTCCCTTGGCAACCAGACCTGGCCCTTGAATAATTGGCGAAGACCGTCAAGCACGTTGTAGTCGTGTTTCTTCTTATGACAAGTGCAACAACAAATTCAGCTGCGCAAAAGAGTATCCTAAAGATGTGTGCAGATGTGTAAAATTACATTTTATATTGATCCCTTATTGGTTCAAAGATCATGGCTAGCACGGATCTCGAACAACTTGGACTCTTAGATGGGCAAGCAACTGGTGTTATCAACGGCGTAGCTTTCAGCATCGGACTTCTATCGGTTGTAGTTGGCTGTTCTTTAATGATTTTGACATTTATTCCCAATAGGGGAGACTTCTCGATAGGTTTAGTATTTGTACTATTTTTTATGGCATTCCCTCTTAGTATTTGGACAATGATACTGAAAATACTTAGAAGCCAACGTTTCGGTGATCCATTTATCGATGGAGTATTTAGGCCATTTCGTCCTCGAAAACACCGTAATTTGCCTATCGAAAATCTTCCAATTTGGGCCTTCGTGGCTCTAGTTATTTTGTGGATTGTATGCCTGCTAAATTGCTATTTTGTTATGAACCGCCATGATCTCGCGGGCCAGCCTTCATACAATTCCATCAGCCATCAATACACGGCGGATAATCACGGAACGATAATTTTTCTCAGCCAAGCCCAGTACCGCCGTGCAGTGAGCGCCCAAAACCGTCTTTTTCTCTCTGGCGCTGTTGGTTTTACGGCACTTACGGTTGCTGCAACTTTAGACGAAATTGTGAGGCGACATCGAAGCTCATATGTGCGTCGAAATCCGATGTTGGCAAAGCGAAATAAGTTAAATACCTCAACTTGATTAGAGCAATAAAATCTATGTATTTACGATGAAAGCATGTTGATTTGACGATTTTGTCGTTGCCAAGTAATTATGTGATTCTTGCACCTAAGACAATTTTAGAAATTATCTAGTTGTCAAAGCTCTTTGACGATTCGCCTTCCCCTGGCCAGCTTGAATATGACTGCGCAAAATTACCGACATCGGCTTTAAAATGAGGAACACGATAGCAATTCACAGTTGAGACTTTGGGTGTGCACCAGATTTTATTGACAGATGAGCCAACTCTGAAAGTATTGAATCTTATTGAGCCATTCAATCAAGAAACTAAATTTTTCAATTTGCCAGGGGAATTGGAAATTACACTTGAAAACGATTATGTTAATAGGGAAAGCGAGCCAAGGAGGAGGAAGTTGATTTGGCAGGAATGACTCTTCGTCCGACAAACCTTTTTATTGAAGTGGATCAGAAAATCGCTGAGGTGGATCCCAGGGTGTTTGGTGGGTTTTTGGAGCATATGGGTCGTGCCATTTACGAGGGCGTTTATGATCCGACGAGCCGCCTTGCCGATGATGCGGGCTGTAGAACCGATGTACTTGAAGCACTCAGAAAGCTCAAAATGACTGCCATGCGCTATCCAGGTGGCAACTTTGTATCTGGTTACAATTGGCGAGATGGCGTAGGGCCAAAGGGAGAGCGTCCCACTCGTTTTGACAGGGCCTGGTTTAGCAAAGAAACGAATATGTTTGGAACAGACGAGTTCCTAGCGTTAAGCGAGCGCATGGGATGGACGCCAATGATGGCAGTCAATTTAGGTAATGGTAGCCCCACAGAGGCTGCTGCACTCGTTTCATACTGCAATAGCTCACAAGGGAGTGAAATGGGTGATTGGAGAGCATCCAATGGACACCCCGCACCTTATGGAATTTCACTGTGGTGCTTGGGAAACGAGATGGATGGTATTTGGCAGATTGGGCACTTGAATGCCAAGAAATATGTAGAAAAAGCTAAGGAAGCTACTCGCCTAATGCGAGAAGTGGATCCAGATATTGAATTAGTAGTCTGTGGTTCTTCTGATCCAATGCTTCCTACTTATCCGGCTTGGGACAGGAGTGTACTTTCTGGCCTCGGAGATGAGATGAACTATTTGAGCGTCCACCGATATGCCAGGAACTTTCGTCGAGATACACCTCAGTTCTTAGCCTTTGGTCTGGCGGTTGATAAGCAGATAGAGGAACTTAACAGAATATGCCTTGAAGTTCAGCACCAAAGTGAAACTGGTCACCGTTCTTTTTTGAGCTTTGATGAATGGAACGTATGGTATCGCCACCTTTCTCCTTTTGGGTGGGGCCAGCGAGCACCACATTTGCTTGAGGAGACCTACAACGTAGAAGATGCACTTGTGGTAGCAGGGTTTTTAAATAGTTTTATTCGCCACGCTGATGTGGTGAAGATAGCTAATCTGTCCCAGGCTGTAAACGTAGTCGCTCCAATTCGAACTAGAGGTGATGATATTTTAATTCAGTCCATCTATTATGCCTTTGAAATGTTTAGTTCGAGAAGCGAGGGAGAGGCACTGAAAGTGTCCACTGATGGTCCAAGGTATCAGACGCGCAAATTAGGAATGGCTACATTTGCTGATACCAGCGCAATATTGGGAGACGGAGTCATCCATTTATTTATTGTCAATCGCAGTGTTGATGAATCCATGGCACTAGAAATAGAGCTTCAAGGAGCAACTATCCTAAATGTCCTGAGTGCCGACTGTCTCACTGGTCCATCGCCTAAAGCTAAAAACACATTTGCTAGGCCCAACTTAGTCCGATCAACCTCTTTTGATGGTTTTAGCGTTTCATCGGGGAGTGCAGATGCCACTCTTCCACCACTTTCGCTGGTTGCAGTTTCTTTGTCAATCGTTAAAGCACCGTAATCAAAGTGGTAGATGAATTTAAATTGATCCCATGTGAATTGCGGAGGCAAATAGAAGCCTTTGCTTAACATCGAGAAACTATTAAAGCCAACCTGCGAGTCCAAAACAGACAGCGAGTACAGCATCAATTAGGGCTAAAGCGACAACAACCGAAATCTGCTTTTTATGGTTTGTTCCCATATCGAATACCCACGCTGCAACTCCATAAAATGTTGCGTAACCAAAAATTACAATTAGAGGGACAAATGGAACATTCCACCACCAATAAGCCCAGTTAAGCACTCCGATTGCATGAAGCAATATTTCTACACCTACCGACATCAAGGAAAATAAAGTTACGAATAAAATCCTGTTAGGAATGCCAAGAATGCGTTGCTTAGGATCCTTTGGAAGCGACTTGACAAAGGGAATGCCCGCAATTAAGAAAAAGAACGAGATCTCTATTGATAGGCCTATGAGAATCAAATAGCTGGTATGACCAGTAACCGTCCACAGAGCAGCATGATGCGAAATATGGAGAATTGCACTATTGACAAGCTCATTGAACCAGTCCATTAGCCAAAGTGCCAAGCCGGCAAATACTACAGGCAATCTTCGATGTTCAATTTCTATAGTGTAAATGTATAGTGCAATTCCCAGAAAAGCGATTGTTGACCATTCAAAGTTTGATGAATTTCGGAGCATGTGTTGGGCAACAAGTGTTGCATGAGTCAGTGTGGCTAGCATCGAGAATTAGCCTAACAACCTTAGGACGAAGTTGTCGAATCCAGTTTCTAGCTATTTAAAGATTACATTCGAAATGCTTCCTCTAAAATGCGCGTCACCAATTCATGGAGCTCACTATATTGGCAGCGTGACTTAGTGCTTTTGGACGTGAAATATGGATCAATTTTTGAATCATTCCTATTTGGCATACGGAAAATTTAAAATAATTGAAAGTCGTCTAAGGGTACTTGTTCTAGAACAAAGTAATTTCTTTGATCAGTGGGTAATTGCTAGGTTCATCAGGTAGAATGGTACTTAATCGTTCATGATCAGGGTATTTATTTATGAAAATAGTTAAAGCATTTGGTGCAGTTCTAATATTGTTGGTGCTATTTGTCCCGATTTTGGAATTAAGCGTTAACCAAAGGGCGATGGGGCAAACAGTTCTGACTTCATCTGCCGCTCCGCTCCCTGCAAATGCAGGAGTTGGCCCTAATATCTTGCTGCAGATTCCTTATTGCTTTTCACCTGCCAACTGTGTAGCAATTGGCAGGTGAAACTCCATTGAACACTGGTACCTCAACTCCCCAAGTTGTATTTGCAACTGAGTCCAATGGCATCTGGACAAGTTATGTAATTCCGAACTCTGTTTACGGACCCGGATTTGTAGTAAGTTCCATAACTTTCGATTCATTATTCTGTGCATCAGCAAGCCAATGTATAACAACCGGCACAATTAATGGATACTTGCCTGAGAGTACATTTTCGATGCCTGAAGGTAATACGCTAATGCTGAGTAACATTGGAGGCACCTGGAAAAGTGGTTTTCCAACACCCCCGCTAGGTAATGTAATTACCACCTCGTCTTCTGGTAACTATGCTTCAACTTTCAATCTATCTTGTTACAACATTGACAACTGTGTGGGTATAGAATCTTACATAGGTCCACTTAGCTCTGTTCCCTTTGTCTTAGACTCGGAGGCAAACGGAGTTTGGCAGCGTGCTGTCGCTCCGAATCCAGGAAATGTCACTGTGCCAGGGGGAGCAACATTTCCGCAAGTTGCATCATGCCCTAGTGCCACGTTGTGCTTTGTCGCCGGGATGTATATTGATCCACTTGCACCGCAGGCTCCCAGTGGATCTGGTATGTGTCCGAGGCCCTGCCAAGTGGTAATAGACCAATTTAACGGTACTTCTTGGTCTTCGGATGCTGTAGGGTTTCGGAGTAGCTACATTAGTGGAAATGCATCCATTGAAGATTCTACGTGTCCTACTAGCACTTATTGCCTTTTAAGCGGCTATTTTGAATCGCAAATTACCAGTACAGAAGTGGCCGAGAGATCGTTTTTCCTGTCAGTCACACCAAGTGGGATTACCCAAACCCTGGCTGCGACACCGTCGTCAATGAGTGCAAATGCCAACGAGCTTGTACAGCAAATATCTTGCTCAAATATTGCATTTTGCGTAGGCCTCGGACAAATTGTAAATGGCACTAGCAGAACTTCATTACTCGTCGAATTTAATGACGGTAAATGGCTGGCATACAATTATGAGCCCTTAGTGGGTACTGATACAACATCTGATGTGTCATGTGCTCCAAGTCTGCTAAATCCATTCTGCCAGGTGGTGGGTTTATCTTCAGTAAATGGTTCCAATGATTTATCACTTGAGGGCATGGACGTAAGTGAAACTACAACAGCTGCCTTTACTATTGCAATGCCGAGCCAGACTCCTACAGGTTCATATCCAAACTTGAATTCTGCATCAAATTCATGTGTGAGTTACTTGAATTGCTTGATATTTGTCAATGGGTTTACTGGCACTTTAGGCGCAGTGGATACGGCAACCATTGTTAATGAACTTAACGGAGTAAGAAGCCTTCAGCCAGTCCCAATTCCTCCGGGCTACGAACTGACTATAAACGTACTCATAACCGATATTAGCTGCCCAAGTGCAGGCAATTGCACTGCCGTTGGATCTTACCTTGATTCAGATGGTCTGAATGTTGGGCTAGTAGAGACTGAAAGCAATGGGACGTGGACGGGAACAGAAATTCCTCCTATAACAATTGCATTTGGCCAAAATGATCCGAATAAGATCAATCCCAATCCACCTCTTTATTCAATTTCATGCTCTAGCGGTTCAGATTGTCTTGCGGTATCGAATGACGGGAATACTGGCCCAATACTTTGTACAGAGGTAAATGGAGTGTGGCAATCGCAAATACCACAAACCCCGTCAGCGCTAGATCCGCAAAATCAAGGTATAAGTTATTCCCACCCTACTTGCCTCAGTGGCTTAACGTGTTACATAGTGGCCCAAATAGCTACAGAATATGTTGGCGTGGCATATTTGATTACTGACACCACAGGAAATTTAAGCGTGCAGTTGGTTCCGATTTCGCCAGACCTTACTTTAAATCAAATAGGATCGAAAATATATTGTCAGGGTGTCAATGACTGTGAAGTGATGTTAGTTGTTGACGGACAGAATTCCGGGTACCTTCTCCTTGAAGACTATGAAAATTCAACGTGGAATAAGAGTGTCATGTTGGAAAACGTAAACAGTGACTCAATGTCATGTTCCAAATTGAACAACTGTATAATGTCGACGTATGGAGGTAACTTTGTAACTAGTAATCCAACAATGTATGTTCAATCTGGTTCCAGTTTGTCAAAGGTAAATTTAAATCCAACCAATCTAACTGAGGCAGTGTTAAAGAGTAGCTCTTTCCAAATGTTTTCAATGGACTGCAGTGTCGGCGGGTCTTGCATATTGGTTGGAACTTATGTGTCTAATAATGACCTTGTATTAAGCGTTGTGATTGAGGAAGTCAATTCAACTTGGGTTATACTTTCTCCACCACAACCAGCTAACGCAGTGCCGACCAAAGCAATTATGGGTTACGGAAGTTTCCCTCAGATTATTAATAGCGGCAATGGTCTAACTTCAGTTTCGTGCACAGACTCTGGAACTTGTTATGCAGTAGGTACATATACCGATTCTGCTGGGAATATCCAAGAAGAGTTAGTCACTATCAAGGGGACTTCAATGTATGCGACTCAAGTATCGCTTCCAGGCTCAGTAGCCGATAGAGCCCCGGGATCGTATATTGGATCATCTATCAGTTGCTCGACTGCTACCGATTGCGTTATTGTCGGGACCTATGAGGAAATAAATGGTGGCACGGTTGGCTTCATCTCGCCAGCGAATCGAACTGCAGTAGCATTAAGTGTGACTGGGAGTTCTGTGGTTAACCAGACCAGTTCACGATCTTCTTCAATTATTGGGTCGAATAGCATTGTATCGGCCGGTTCGACAGCTCCCGCGACTACCTCTGGTGGATCCAATTCGAACTCACAGAACCCTGGGGGAGTCAAAAAAACAGCACTTCCCAATACTGTTAATGGATCCGCCACAAGCGCAGGTAATGATTTAGGAATTATCTTAGTTGCCGTGGCCATCGGCCTCGGGGGATTAGGAGTACTATTTGTAATTCTTATATTGTCGAAGAGGAGAAGTTTAAAGTAAAGTGCGTTAGCTTGAGAACCGTGAGGCAATTGATTGTTTTACAAAATGGATGAGCTGTCACAATATCGAAAGAGTCAATTTGCTATAGAGTTTCCATATTTAGTGAAGTCAGTTTGCCGATTATGAAAATGCGTAGTAGGAAGGCCTTGGAAGCAAGCTAAGGGAATTGTCTGCCTTATTCGATGCGGCGCTCCAATGCAAAATTGGCATCCTCGAAGCGTAATTAAGGAGATTCCGTGATCCTTTGGTGATCTGTGTAGTAACCAGGTTCGAAATGCCTTGAATCGAGCAAATTGATAGCCCTTTGAACTAACGACTGTGGCATATATCTGGTTGTTTAAAAAAGTACGCTTCGAACCTGCAAGTTTGTGGAACTCCTGATATCTTGGAACAGTGCTTATTATTTTCGGTTTTAGAAGTAAAGTCAGTCAAATTATCGTTATGGTTTTCCACTGTCCAAGTTGCAATAATCAAGTTGCCAATCCGCTTTATAGAATTAGGCGATACTTCACACTATTTTTCTTGCCGGTTTTTCCAGTATCGACGAAATATACGCTTGTATGCACAATGTGCAATTCGAGAAGAATAATATCTAAGGCGGATGCTGAGGTGTTAATTAATTCAGAGCGGTCACATCCACAGAGTCCTTTAACCCAAGTTAGGCCTGGAACTTCGGCAGTACCGCCTGACTTAGGAAGTTTTCCAGATAAGGAAAACTAAAGGGTATGTTTGACGGTTGATATTTTGGCCCAACAAGTCACAGTATTAGCAGAAAAGTGTCAGGAGAGTTGCTTAAGTTTGGATCACTTTGCACTTGACTAGTATCTGTTAATAAAGTCAATGTTGATTTCGCCAATGACGGATAGTAATTCAAGGCAAGATTAACCGGTGGAAATCCAGTAAAATTGTGGACTAAATGGGATGTGATTCACTAATTGAGTCTAAAAAATGGCTTTGCCGTGCTTTTTTGAACTGATCTAATAAAAAGAAGAGGTCCACCCAATACGGGGGCAATCCGTTATTGGGCTGAGGGCCAGTCTTGGCAGTATTAAGTACACAGTTGCATTTAATATACTGTCACCATGAGCGGAAAACGATGGTGGATAATCGTATTAATCATTTTTGTCATAGCTATGGCTTTTCGACTAACTCTGGCCGTGCAAGATTCTGAACAGACTACCGGCATTAATAATGATAATTACTACTATTATCTAGAGGGCTACTTAATAACTGAAGGTCACTTTTTTACCGAACCTAGCTGCATGGCCGAACTCTCGCCTGGCCAAATGGCTCCAATTGCACAAAGCTATTTCAACAATCCCGTCCTAGGCAATCAACTCAAAAGCCAAGTCAACTTACAAGCAAACCAATTCGGCATAAGACCTACTCAGCTATGCACAGTGACTACAGCAGAGTATCCTCCGATGACTCCACTTGTTTATGCGATTCCGATTTCACTTGGCTTCAAAGCAGTCAACGATGTGCTCTATTTTGTTGCCCTGATTGGAGCGTTAACTTCTGTTTTAATGGCTATCGGGGCACGACTTGCTTTCGGGAAGGGTCCTGGAATAATTGCCGGAATTATCACAGCCATAAGTCCATGTTTTTTTGGATTTGATTTGCGTACAATGTCCGAGCCGATCGAGCAATTCTTTTTTGCAATGCTAATTGCAGCCATTTTTCTCTATGTTAAAAAACATACTAAACCAAGAGCCTTGTTAATTGGGATAGCGCTTGCATTTATGATCCTGACAAGGGGGGAGGCCTTGGTAATTGGAGCTGTAATCTTGGCGATTCTGTTTTACATGATTGGCCGAAAATATGAATTGAATATAAAGGAAAAACTTCTTCACGTGGGCATAATATTGTGTTCAACCTTACTCATTATGTCACCCTGGCTGTTTTTGACATATAAACAATTTGGCGTCCCAATTGTTTCTATTGATGGCGGTTCTTCGCTAGCTGATTCAAATTCACAGTTCACATATTATGGTCAATCAACGGGAAGTTGGAATGCATTTAATTCAAGTGGTGCCAATATCCCCGCTTCTCGTAGATATCATCATGATTTATCGACATTCGATCAGAATCAGGCGACTAGTTTCATTCTTCACCATATTGGTCGGTGGCCAGTTGTGGTAATTGACAGAGTTGGTCGTGAATATTTTGTTAGCTATAGTTCCAACCAATTTAATTTTGTCAAAGACTTTGAAAATTGGCGGCCATGGATAATCTATGCGTATGCGATTTCTATTTGGCTAACTACTATCGCTGCATTATATGGAATTATTTTGCTGAGAAAGGACGGGAAGCTCCAAAAAGTTGCTCTGTTATTAGGCGCGGCGCTTGGCAATTACGCTATATTAATTTTTATATATGCCACTCCAAGAGTGCTAGCAGCATCATTTGTCCCGATGACTTTACTTGCCTCGGTAGGTGTTGGTGGGGTCATTTCGCGAATTAAAAAAAAGAGTTTGATAAATAAGCCGATGCATTCAGAGACGGTTGAAGTCTAGTAACGGCGGCAATTCCTTTATACTCATTTTGCTTTCCAAACTCCATGCCTGGATTATAAGAAGGTGCCAGAATCTACATAAATGGATATGAAGAGGATCTTTAGATCCCTGCATAGATATTTGGAGCACGTTTGTGATGATTGTCTAAGTTAGTTTTTAACTTGCCATTATCTTTATTGTTGTTTGCGGGTGCACGAGAAAGTTCTTGGGGTTAATTTTGTGGGGTTTTGATTAAGAGGAGTAGTGTTGAAAGTAATGACAGATGA
>JABEUL010000267.1 GCA_013044465.1 Acidimicrobiales bacterium | reverse complement strand
TAGATCTCATCAGCATTTGCATTAATTCGGATTTGACGACGTATGCTTCCCCTTTTTGGCGACATCTTCTCTCCTATCTCAAATCCCTAGCTATGCCAGCGTGCAAGGCATAAACAACTTTATTTCATTTTAAAGCGAGCACTATAAATTTAACAAATTGCATGCCTAGTGTCAATAGTCTAGCGCCAATAGTCTAGAATATTACCTATGCCTAGTGACGGAATCGTTATTGATTCGCTCAAGAGACGAATTGGGGCCCTCCATTTGGTCTGGGAAGAAGCTGTAAGCACAATGAGCTTGGAACAGGTCAACTATGTTGAACGGGATCCGATTTTGCCAATTGCATTCTCCCTATTCCACTTTGTCCAAATCGAAGATGGCTCAGCCACAATGCTTGGAGCAGGGCAAATCATCTTTGACGAAAAGTGGGCTTCATGTTTGAAATTGGCAATTAATGACCACGGAAAGCATAAGACGGTATCGGAGATGATGGCTCAGCGCATCGGTGACTACGAAGCTTTCAAGGAGTACATGGTAGCTGTGTTCCGTAAAACCGAGGGATGGCTTGACACACTAAGTCTTTCAGACCTTGAAGAAGTTGTGGCGGCTAAGCCCTTCCCTCCAATGATCGCCACAACCTTTAGCGCCAAAGTAGCCGGTGACAGTGATATGACACGCCTAGATGCCATTGAATGTTGGATCTACCAGCACGGGCTTAGACATATGGGTGAAATAGAGCACGCTAGGTCTCTGGTTGGCTTGGGTGGCATGACCTCATAGGCTAAGCACTATCAAGCCTGACTTATCAAATAGCGCCTTTGGTCGAAGTGTGTTTACCACTCTCTAAAAATGCTCGGGTAAACTCAATATATGGTTGTTGTTTTCGAAGAACTTTTACAAGGCAATAAAGAGTACTGCCAAAGTTTTGACTTGGGCTCACTTGACGCAAAGGCCAAGAAAGGGCTTGGTTTAGTGACATGTATAGATACTCGGATAGAGCCGCTTACAATGCTTGGAATAGCGCCAGGTGACGCAAAAATTCTCAGAAATGCTGGTGGGCGAGTAACTCAAGATGTAGAAAGATCTCTAGTTCTTGCTACTACATTCTTAGGAGTTAAATATATAGTTGTCATGCACCATAGCCAATGCGCACTTGCTAACAGCTCGGATGAAAAAGTAAGGTCTGATCTAAATGAAAGCCAATTAGCAGCTACAAAAGATTGGGAGTTTCTCACTATGCCAGACCCCATGGAAGCACTCCGGCAAGATGTTGCAAGACTTAGGGCATTTGATGGGCTCAAAGGCAGTATAGATATTGAGGGCTGGCTTTACAATGTCAGGAGTGGTCAAATAGATAGGGTAATCCCTTTTGACCAAGATACTAACTAGCCCAAAGGTAATTCAATCAAATACGTCAGTCAATGACGGCGAGAACGGCCCAAAGTTGAGAGCGGGAAGGGCCATCTTGGGATCACCTTCCCAGTTCATTGAAAGTATCTGAGCTTCGCTGCGCCTTCCAGTGAGCGCCCTAAAAGCATCAAATTTAGATGCTTCCAATACAGGACCCTCGACAGTATTGCCATATTCTTCCCCGGCAATCACTCCTACAGTGATTCCCTTCTTTATAGCAGAATGCACAACTCCATTGACAATGAAGTCAAAGGCAATATCAAGACGACTTGTATCTTTTTCACATTGAACTTGAAGTGCACCGCAAATATCAAATTCGTGAGTGACAACATCCATTACAGAAAGCTTCCCCATTCGCCCTAAGGCATCAAGACCTTCTTCAAATTGAGGACTAAGACTATTCCACTCATTCAATACTTCGAAGGTATCAGAGCCCTTTCTCTTTTGGACCTGCACAGCTGTCCATTCCTTCGACCCAACACCTTCAACTATTCCATGAGAAATGTCATCTAATATTCCTGCTAAATGTGCCACCACGTCATGGACGCTCCACTCGGGTGAACCCGGAACGATTATCTCTTTGAAGTCGCCTTTGTGCTCGCTAAGTACAGCTTCAATCTTGTTTCTGCTCTCACGGTAGGCCTGGGCAAAGGGTTTATTATTGGTCATAGCTTTAGCTCTAAATTATAAGACTCCAACAAAGTTTTAAGCGAATTTTGCCAATATCTAAGGCCCCTTTGTTCGAATTAGTTCTTTTTCAAGGATAAATACGTCATCTAGATCCAAAATTGGCTAACTTTTTCCACTTTTGATTTTACGGTAATAAGTAGCGCAAATCGATTTTTCGAGTTTCACCGATCACCTCTGGCGATCTAAATTGCACACACGTCCAAACCCTTCGATAACAATAAGTTTTGACTTTTAATTTACCTGGCCGAAGATGCATGTAAAATTATGATCAAGGCGGGTTATGAGCGCCGATCCCTTGGAGGATTCACTACTTGAGTTTTGGTCACAACGAAAATTTGTCAGGCATTCAATTAAAGAAACTACGCGAAGATGGAATAAGATCTAAGCCTGTTTTGCTAGTCCTGGCCCTAGCTTTGACATTGATTTTTATGGCAGGCGAGCTTACCGTAGCAATTTTGGCAAGTTCAGTTGCCCTCATGGCTGACACCGCTCATATGCTCATAGATGCATCCGGCCTGGCATTAGCAGTTTGGGTAGCGCGGATCTCGAAAAAGGCACCAACTGGAAACTGGACGTATGGCTTCCAGAGAGCAGAAATAGTTTCTGCGGCCATCAATGGAATTGCTTTACTTGTAATTTCAGCACTTATTGCTTATGAAAGCATCTCGCGCTTGCTTCATCCGATTCACGTCACAGCTTTTCCGGTACTAATTGTGGCACTGGTTGGAGTTGCCTTCAACTCATTAACGACTTTTATTGTTTCTAGAGCAGACAGATCAAACATGAACGTCGAAGGCGCCTTTCAGCACCTCCTTACTGACTTGTTTGGATTTATCGGGACAGCAATTGCGGCTTTGATTATTTTGTGGACTCACTTCAATCGAGCTGACTCCATAGCATCACTTCTTGTCGTCCTAATAATGCTGTTTGCCGCATATCGTTTGCTTAAAGATTCTGGCAGAATACTTTTTGAAGCTGCGCCAACTTCGGTAGACATTGCTGAAATTAAAAACCACTTACTTGACCTAGAGAGTGTTCAAGATGTGCATGATCTACATTTTTGGAATGTCACAGCGGCACTCCCGGCAATTTCAGCTCATATTGTGGTGACTCCTGATTGCCTGGAAAATGGAAGCATGGGCCATGTGTTGGATCAACTGCAAGATTGTCTTATTGGCCATTTTGACGTTGAGCACTCAACATTTCAGTTAGAACCCCCAGAACACGCCGAACATGAGCCCACAATGCATGGATAACTTTTGCGAGTATATATTGAGTCCTTTTGACTTCAGATCTTGTACATTCGATAATATTTACACTAGATATGTAGTTTCTTTTGATGAGGAGTCCGTTGTCAGGTTATTTTCAAAGCCATTGGTCGTGTGAAGACGGAGGGCCAAATAGGGAGCAGAGGTCCCAAAATCCCAGCAATTGGTGGGATTCGGGCAATTTCGCAAGTGAACTTCAAGCCGGTAATTTCAAGATACAAGTAACTTCGAGGGTGCTTCCTGTTGCCACCATGGTTGTGACTCGGGACCCCGGTGAACTTTATTTGTTGCGCCATAATCCGGGAGATTCAAGTCCATGTTTTGTCGACAAACTAGACCCCATCACACTTGAAACAATTGGGAAATCCGGTGAACTTCCAGGAGGTCCGACTTGGCCGGGTTCTATTGGTGTCCACGCAAATGGATACATCTATGTTGTCTTTGGAAACCATCTTCACAAGCTTGATAATAATTTAACTCTTGTCTCTTCCAAATCCCTTCCCAAGGAGAGCCCGTACAATGGTTTCATAATATTGGACAACGGAAATATCGTGACCAAGAACTTTGGAGGTTCAAGACCATTCCACAAGATATCTCCTGAGGATAGAGAGCGGTGCCAGGTTCTATTAATTGATCCAAATTCACTCGACACCATAGACTCGGTAGAACTAGAAGAAGCATCCATTGCAAGACTTTCGGCAAATGATGACAATATTTTTATAGTAGGGGATAAATCGCTTTTTGTGATAAGAGTTGACATTCAAGGCCATCTTTCAATTTTTAAAAAACTTACATATCTAAACTTCGAAGGACAGAGCTATGGTTGGGATTGCGTCGTAAGGAATAACTCAGTGTGGCTGCTCGACAATGGCGACGGATCAGAAAAGTACAACGGCTCTCTCATCTCTCAGGGTGTCTCCAAGTCACCACTGCATTTAGTTCACTTTGATTTGGATCAAGAAATTGTCCACTTTGAGGAGATTTGTGGAATTCAGAACGGTTTAATTGCTAATCCCCCGTATTTTGATAGCGAAGCGTCAGTAGCTATAGGATTTGACTCTTCTAACGGATACCTCTCCGCGTTTAAGTTTGATCGAAACAATGTTGATTCTAAAATGCCCAAACTTTGGTCCAAGAAACAAAATCACGGGAGCCACTTTCTAAAGCTGCCTAATTCTCCCCTCATTGTAACTGCCGATTACGATCCATTGGAAATGAAGGAGTGGCTAGTCTTGTTAGATCTCATGACTGGGAAAGAAATGGCACGAATTGATTCAACTAGTCCACTGCAGTCGGTTATATTCCCGGCCCTTGGTTTCAAAAATGACTTTTACTGGTGCTCGTTTTCAAATGTCACAAGGGTTTCATTCGAAAAATAAAAGCCACCCTCGAACAACACTCCTGAATGTTCGATATTTGAGCTAAGGCAGTCCAACTCCTGGGACTTCTACCTTTAACGTATAGATACTTCCAGCATTAGTGGCATGCTCCATATAAGCAACCGAGGTTGGAGCACAAAGCATGTAAAGATCACGTCTATCTGGTCCACCTAACATGCAGGCAAAGCAGGCATCTGGAGTTCTCACATGCTGTACCACTTTTCCACCCTCTGCCACCAAGACGCAGTCAGGTCCAATGGCATTTGATACCCAAATATCTCCGTCCTCATTCATGCAAATGCCATCTGGGGCAATGTAAGTATGAGCTAGATTTGCCCAGACTCTCCTGTTGGAAAGTGATCCATCAGGTTCAATGTCAAAAGCGGTGAGTCGCATAGCCAACGTCTCGGCCACAATAAATGTTTTCCCGTCAGGAGTGATAACCATTCCGTTTGGAAAAAACAATTCATCAGCCACCTCTCTGGCAATCCCATCTGGGCTGACCATGATGATATTTGCCGTTGGTGGACCAGGAGGCTCCACCAAAGCCGCCATTCCCTCTTCAGCCAAAAATTCATAGATATCAAATCCGAAGT
>JABEUL010000266.1 GCA_013044465.1 Acidimicrobiales bacterium | reverse complement strand
TCAAGAGTGAATTTCCTTTTACTAATTGTCATAATGACATCCTTTCATCCGAACCAATGATTCGGCTAATAAAGTGTCTACAATCTGTGGGGATCCTCATCGTGCCAATTTGGTCAATGGATTTTTGATGTTTCCTTGGCAAATCTTTTAAACTAGCAGGTTGCTGTACATTTGCGACATTCTATAAGCCTAGTAAAAAGGCAATAATTTAGAATAGGTTAATAGACAAAAAATGCAGAGCCTGATATAGATTTTCCTTTTTGGTAAGATCATTATCAGTGGATTGAAAGAGGTGACCGACAATATGGGGCAAGTGTTAAATGTCTGATTCTGATATTAATAAAGAGGCATTCGAGGTATTGCAGATCGTGCTGTCAAAATTTGGATTGAATGCATTATCTGACTCATCGATTATCGAAGGTATCTGCGAAGACCGATTATCAGATTATCCAAGAGAATCAACCCTCATTGTGACCGCTGCTCGTGCTGGAATTGTTGGACTTTTGCAGCAACAAGTAAATGCTGTTGGAGTCGAAGACGCTATTAAGTTAACAGCCGACTCGCTAAGTACCAAGTTTTCTATTGCAAATAACGCAAGCCTCTGGGTTACAAGCCAGTTCGCCAAGGTGCTGGGATATGATCTGGACGACCAGCCCACCATCAACCTGTCGCATTCAGAAAGCAACTTGAATTCCCCTCCGATTGGCAATACCTTAACTCCAAATACTCCGGCGACAGGTTTAATCGTCGAACCAACAATATTTCCCGGGCAGGGTCCAATTAATCAGTCCCCAGACTCGACTTCTCAACCAAATCCCCATCAATTGGCCCAAAGTGGACTTCAACAGCCAATGTATCCAGGGGGGCCTCTGGGACCAAACTATCCACCGTCCCCAACCGGAACCAGCGGGCAACAAAACCAAAAAAAGAATTTAATTTATGTCGGTGTAGTTGTTGCACTGGTCGTGGCCTATATGGTGATTGCCGGTGTTGCAAATCTGCCTCCTTTTACTAAATCTACCCCTACAAATGTGCTGATACCCACCACCACTAATGGGACTTCTTCATCGGGCAATTCTGGATCGACAACAACATCGCGTGGTTCTACAAATCAGTCAACAGATCTGTCTAAACTGCAAACTTACATTCCCCAGTCACTGCAGCAGGCAGGCGGCTGCAGTCAATCTTCTACCGAAAAATCCGGTGCCGTCGTGGCCATTGACTGTACTGTATCGACTTCGGCCAATATTCCTTTGAGCCAGGCAGTTTATTTTATTTTTTCATCGAATGCGGACCTGTATAGCTACTACGATTATTTGCTAACTAAATATGTTGTCACACAAAATCAGCTATCTTGTTCGAATTTCGCAACATTTGTCTTGAACTGTGAAGAAGAATACAGCGTGGGCGGAACTAATCGAGGCCGTGTCACAGAAGTCAACTACCAGAGCCAGCCATTTGTGATTGCTACAGTCGATAGTCAAAACATCGTGATAGCTAGCATTGGGCCACTAAATGCCACAGGAGATAGCTTGGTCACTTGGTGGCAAACAAGCGGAAATTGGGATACTAAGTTTTGATTTTACTTGAAACAATATCTCGCGATAACTTCGCCAACTGTATTCATCAAACATCCGATACTTGTAGCACAACAATTAAGTCCAATTAGGGTATTTCCCTGTAACAATGTGCAGAATCTAACCGCAGTATGGTGCTATTTAAAAGCATAAAACACAAGCTGAATATTTAAAGGGTCAATTTGTTTCACAGATGGTAAAATCCAAAGTATGACTCAGCTAAATGCGATTATGCCAGGTGGTGGGATTTCCCGAAGGTCCTTGCATATTTTTATCCTTGCCGACTGTTCAGGATCCATGAAAATAGACGGAAGAATACAAGCACTAAATTATGCAATTGCTAGCATTACTCCTCAGCTTATTAATTGGGAGAAAGAACAGGAGCAGGCACAGATATTTATACGGGCTGTTGCATTTGCTGATAACGCCTCCTGGCATATTCAATCTCCTGAACCTATTTCCACGTTTAATTGGCCACCTTTAAGCCACGTTGAAAAAGGACTCACCTCAATGGGCGAAGCAATTAGATTAGTAGCTGACGCGCTGTCTCCCGAAAAATTCGAACCTAGGGCTCTGAGACCGGTACTTTTATTAATCACCGACGGAAAGCCAACGGATGTCGATCAATTTGAGATTGGGATTAAGGAGCTATTTGCCAATCCAGTTGGGAAAGCCTCCATCAGACTAGCAATTGCAATAGGACAAGGCGCCAATTTTAGCTTCCTGAACAGATTCATAAATGATGCAGATATCCCCGTCATGGTGGCAGAGAATGCTGACCAAATAGTTGTCAAGTTAACGGCTGCAACTTTGGCAATTTCGAAAATGTCCAGTATCGGAAGTGATAGGAAAGAGGTAGCTGAACAGGTGATTATGCCTGAAGCAAATGAGTTGGGTGTTCTCGATGATGACACAATCATCTGAATCCACAATGGAGCAGCAGTGGTACATAGAAACTGCCTGCGTGCGAGGAATGTTCCATGACCGAAATTCATTGCCCTTACAAGATGCAATATTGAGTTTTGGTGATCTCTATAGCAAATCAGGTCCTCTGGTCCTCTCTGTTGCAGATGGGCACGGCGATATTATTCACTTCAGGAGTGCTTCAGGTTCACAAATGGCAACTCGAGTAGCACTTGAAGTATTCCAAAATCACCTAGCCGACATCAAAGCTCTTGAAGCTAAGGATCTCGATTTAAGCGCAATTGAACAGTTCGTTCGGAAAAATGTGGTGGAAGAAGTTGTATCTAAGTGGAAACAACATGTGATGGCAGATCTGGAGGCAAACCCTTTTGAAGACAGTGAAATAGAGGCCATGCAAACCCGGCCGGCCATTAATTTCGAAGCAAATCCTACAATTGCATATGGAACAACATTATTGTCAGCCTGTATCGTGGGGAATTTAGCCATTATGATTCAGATTGGAGATGGAGACATCGTAGTTTTACATTCTGACAAAACTGTCATTACTCCGATTCCAAGAGATCCTTTCTTAGTTGGTGGCCGAACAACTAGTTTGTGCCAAAAGAATCCGCAAAAAGACTTTCATGCAGCAGTGATCGATTTAAGAGTTAGACCAATAGCTCTAATACTCTTGGCATCAGATGGATTCGGGAACTCGCAGGTCGAACCAAACTGGCACCACGATGTAGCAACTGACATAGCAACATTTTCCAAAAATTATGGCATTGAATGGGTAAGTCAAAACTTGCCTTTATGGGCTGCCCAGTGTGCCTCCAATGACGGAAGTGGCGATGATACAACCCTTGGGTTGGTGCTATCGAATTCAATTTTTGATTATATTGAGGAACAAACTTAAGTGAGCAATATATCGGGAAATTCGACTAGCGGGCTACTTTATCCCCAAGTTGGAGACGAAGTTAAAATGGTCCGGACTAATACCTCTATCCGCATTGAATCTAAAGTCGCAGAAGGGGGCCAGGGTGTCGTCTTTAGGGGAGTGGATAAAAATGGTCATGATCTAGCTATCAAGTGGTACAAGAAAAATAAATACCTCGAAAGACAGTACCGATTGATAGAAAACCTAACAAGCCACAGCAGGCCACATAAGGCTTTCGCGTGGCCAATCGACATTGTTCTCCACAGCAACGTAATAGGTTTCGGATATGCGATGGTTTGGGTCGAGGCGAGATTCATATCGTTAGTCGAAATGCTCAAGGAAAGGCTTCAACCTGACTTTAGAACGTTGATTTCAATTGGAACCGAGCTAGTTGAAGCATTCTCAACTTTACATTCAAGGGGACTTTGCTATAAAGATATTAATTTCGGAAATCTATTGGTTGATCCTTATACTGGCGAAGTTGCAATAGTTGACAATGACAACGTTGCCAGTGAAGTTACAAAACAAGGGATCAAGGGAACTCTCAGATTTATGGCTCCGGAATTAATTACTAATTCTGCAGCACCGTCAACTACCACTGATTTGCACTCACTGAGCGTCTTTTTATTTTATCTATTTATGCACGGACATCCATTGGAAGGACAGCGAGTAAACGTTTCTTATACATGGGAGCCGGGACAGAACATATCTGAAACGACCCTGGCAACACATTTTTTTGGGGAAGAACCTATTTTCGTTTATGATCCGTGGGATGTTTCCAATCGACCAGACTATGACAGCCCGATAATAAGGTGGTGGGACATTTATCCGACGTTTTTCAAAAATGTTTTTATTAAGGCATTTACCCAAGGTCTTAAAAACCCGTCACTTATGACTAGAGTAAATGAGACTGAATGGCGAAGCGCGCTATATAAGTTAAATGATCAATTGTCAGTCTGCTCTTGTGGGGCAGCGATATTTGTGGATTTTGAACAGAGCAACAAAAAATGCTGGAACTGCGGAAACGTTCCAGTTCTTCTTTTTACTATTTCAACCCCATCTGGAATTAGTGCTTTATCGGAAGGCTTTAAATTGACCAAGCACCATCTCTACAGAGACTTCAAATACAGGGATGCAATAGGCGTCACGGAAAGGCATCCTAGTCAACATGATCAACTTGTCTTAAAGAATACGTCAAACATGACCTGGGCTATTGAACCTATTGGAGAAGAACGAAAAGAGGTTAAACCTGGACAGCGAATGCTAGTTAGACCAATGAACATGTCGATCGGTTCCGCAAGGATTGAAATATATAGGTAAGGATAAGTTGGATATTTATTTCTAGTAGTGGCATTCAATTTCTAATTGTTCTAAGATTATTAAAGTGGAGGTGCAATGAATGGGTTGACAGTAACTTGTCAGGGAAAGACACTAAGTCTAAGCGTGGGTCAAGTAGTTATTCTTGGTCGAGGGCAAGTCAATAGCTTGGACATCAATGATCCTCGTGTTTCAAGAGAGCAAATCAAACTATCTTGGGGGTCCAATGGGTGGATGTTTGAAAATATAGGAAAATCACCTGCATATATAGTTGGAAATCTTGTAACCCGTCAGATGATTTCCGAGCCATTTGACATTCAGCTAGTCGATAACAGTGGTCCAGTTCTAAGTTTTTTTCCTGAACAGCAGCAAAATCAACAAGTACCTGCACCTAGTGGTCAAACTGAAACATTTCAATCTCCTCAAAATATATCGCCGCCGCCCCTAGCCGACGCAGGAGCAGTTTCTCCTAATACTCAGCCTGGCTATCCACCAGGATTTGTTCCACAGCAAGGAAACCCACCTAGCTTTGTGCCACAGCAGGGGTATCCACCAGGATTTGTTCCGCAGCAGGGATATCCGCAGGGCTTTGTGCCACAGCAGGGGTATCCACCAGGATTTGTTCCCCAGCAGGGATATCCGCAGGGCTTTGTGCCACAGCAGGGGTATCCACCAGGATTT
>JABEUL010000265.1 GCA_013044465.1 Acidimicrobiales bacterium | reverse complement strand
TGATGAAAGTTAGAGTTCCGGCATCTTCTGCAAACTTAGGCCCTGGATTTGATGCAATTGCAGTTGCACTCCAGCTTTACTTAACCGTTGAGATTTTTCCTGCTAGCGAGTTTTCAGTAATAGCTCTTGGTGAAGGACAGAAAATTATTGGAGACCAGGATCATTTAGCAGCTAAAGTGCTCAATAAAGTTCTTGGAAATACAAATTATAAAGTGATAATCGACTCTAAGATCCCACTCGCCAGGGGACTTGGTTCTTCTGCAGCTTTGGCGTTAGCAGTTGCTACATGCGCTGGAGCGACAGATCCGCTTTTAGTTGCTGCCGAATTCGATGGGCACGGTGAAAACGCAGCAGCTTCATTTTTCGGAGGACTTGTCGGTGCTACTTTTCAAGATGGTCACGTCATAGCTAAAAAGCTTCCTCTGGACGCGAGAATAAACACTTTGGTAGTAATACCAGAACTTGAGCTATCAACCAAAAGTGCGAGGGAAGTACTTCCTGAGACTTATTCGAGAAGAGATGTCTCTAAACAACTGGGACGACTCGCATTGTTACTCGCTGGATTGGCAGATATTGATAACTTTTCCGATGAACCGCTTTTAGATTTAGTCCATGAGCCATTTAGGACGGCACTTTTTCCAAAGTCCGAAGAAATATTGGAATCGATGAGAGCCAGTGGTGCCCTTAGTGCAAGTTGGTCAGGGGCTGGTCCATCGTTAATTGCATTTACCCAAGATGGTTCACACAGCGTAGAATTAGCAAAGGCCGTGCAAGAGGTTTTGGACCGGATCGAACTAAGAGCCAAGATAGTAAATCTAAAGCCAGACTTAGAGGGTCTTAAAGTTATTTGACATCTTTAATTCAAATTCACTCAGGTGCTAACTTTTTTGATGCAGGTTTGCTGGGTTAATTCATGTTTGGGCGTGGGTGTGATCTGCGTTTCTACCAGATGCGGAGGCAAACAGGTTTGCATAGTAGTCATTCAAACTCAAATATGATTACAACTTTGACTGGGTTTGGAAGCAGGTAGCTGCAAAAAGATTTGCTCTGCCCACTCTTTGTTTGAAATGGTTTAAAAGGGTGCAACTACTGTTTGGAAAGAATGAGGTGGAGTCGACAGTGATGGAGTTGCGCATGCATCGCTTAATCACTACGGCAAAGGCGCTGTCATCACTTTCCTTCATCAATAAGTGGTCGGGCTTAAATTGGTAGAATCCGGCTATCGCCATTTCCGCGTAGAACCATGTCCAGGTGGCGGCGTAACATGGGCGAAGGCCACTCGCAACTCTCCATACGGATTAATTGAGATTAGCTGGGAGCTTAAAGACAACCAATTAGACGTGGCTTTAACAGTCCCACCTGGAACAACTGCAGAGCTGATCATGTCAAGTGGCCGATGTATTGACCTCTCAAGTGGTCATTACAATTTGAGTGATTAATGGTCTGTAAAAGTTGGAGACTTTGAACTTCTTGGGCTTCCTTTTAAAGAAATAGGCCCAAAACCCAAGTCCTTGACAGCCATTCCTGCGGATTCTGTGCCAATAGAGGGTGAGAATGATGAATTAGTGGACTCCAGTGCACAGATGGTTGGAGTTGTAGCAGACTTGCCTACCGTGGCAGCGGTTATGACCATGTAGTGGACTGTTTAATAGATGGGCGGCTTCGGCTTCATGGGCTGCATTCAAATGAGAGATTCGAGCGAGGTAGTAGAATAAAACTAAGGTTCAATCCCAGAGGATGTCATATATTTACTAAGTTGCAAGATGTTAAGGAGGAACTCGCTTGGGTCAGGTAATAACCTTAGCTTTTGCCGCATTTATTGCATGTGCAGTAGAAGGTATTGAGGCACTAACAATTGTATTAGCTGCTGGGGTTACCAAGGGGTGGAAGTCTGCCATTGAAGGAACACTTAGCGCCATTGTAACTCTGTCCCTTTTGACCTTGGCATTTGGCCCGACAATTGTGCATGTAGTGCCGAGGAATGTTTTACATTTAGTGATAGGTACCTACCTTTTACTTTTTGGATTGACTTGGCTGAAAAAAGCAGTGATGCGAGCAAGTGGGCTGAAAGATAGGCACGACGAAGATGCAATTTTCGAGCGCGAAGTGGCCAGATTAAAACAGGAAAGTGGTAGTAGTCGTGACTGGCAAGGATTTGTAACTGCTTTTAAAGGAGTATTTATAGAAGGTTTGGAAGTAGTTGTTATCGTAATTACCTTGGGGGCATCTTCGAGGCATCTTGGGGCAGTTTCACTCGGGGCTGGGTTAGCGGTTATAGCTGTAGTTGCACTCGGCCTTATTGTCAAGAAGCAACTCTCCCAAATTCCAGAAAATGCCATGAAAATGGTTGTCGGTTTAATGGTGACAAGCTTCGGGACGCTTTGGGCGGGAGAAGGAATTGGTTTTTCTTGGCCTGGTTCAGACAGTGCTGTAATTGCAATTCTCGCCTTCTACGGGCTATGCGCATTTCTCATGGCAATGTATTTCAGGGCTGCTAATCCGCAGGTTGAGACCAAGTTAAGTGGTTCGCTAGGGACGGGAGCAACTAAATGAATTTGATTAAAAGGTTCTTTCTTGCAATTGCGGATTTTTTCTGGGGAGACTCTCCGGAGTTGGCCTTTGGGGTCGCAGTTTCGGTATTTGGCAGTTGGCTGATATTTGATTCTCACCAGATTTGGGCAAGCAGGCTGGTAATCCCGGTGGTTATTTCGGTTACTTTATTTGGGTCGATTTTGCTTTCTTTTCGAAAAAGTAAGAAACGAAAGCAGAAAGAGCTTTAATTCCTCGCAATTTCTTACTAATCTAGTTATGTGGCTTATTCTCCAGGTGGAAACAGTACTGATGGCGGTGAGACTCCTCAGCCAATAGAGGTCGGTTCTAATTATGTATTAGGGCAAACAACTTCTTCATATGGCATATGGACTAGAGAAGGAAACGGAAGCCCCGGGTTCTTGCTTGCCTCATTTGATCTGACTCCAGAGGCTTGGGCAATTGCCTGGAATCAATTTAATGCCTGGGAACAAGCCGCCAGGGAAACCGAAGGTCAAGATGGCTCGCCAGTAGTGGTACCACAAGCTACATCGGAGCGAAGAAGTGACACGTCAGTAGCTCCATCTATCGCCCCAGGGTCTCCCTGGAAGGCAACGTCACAAGAACGAGTGCGGGGACTTACAACTAGAGTTGGGGCGGCAAGCCTGCCCAGGCCCGATGAGATCAAGACTACTTCGTTAGGTAAAAAACCCAAGAAAAAATTGCAAATGAGTGCGTTAGTTGCTGCCCTAGCTTCACTTGGAGCAGTTGCTGATAGGGGTTTGATTTTCGTTGAAAATCATAAACAGACGGGTAAAGTCCTATCCCATTCACTAATAAATGGATTTAAGTATGGCTCATATGCGCTGGCAGTAATTGGTTTTTTAGTTGGCCTTTCTGCCAGAAAGGATATTCTGCGATCAGATAGCAGACGAAGCGGGCTTTCTATTGCATGGCTTGGGCTCATGATCGGGTGGGTAATTTTATTAGTTGCACTTGAACAAGATCTATGGCCGCAGATTCACCACGCTATTAGCCCTGGATGAACTCGTAAATACCCAGGTTAATAAAGATAAATAAATGCATCACGTAAAAGATGGTCTAACGGGGAAAGAGGTTGTCATAGTGCCAAAGCGCCAAGACCGCCCCAATAGGCCAAATGAAAAGTGTCCTTTTTGCCCTGGGGGTCTCGAAGCGCCAAAAGATTACGAGGTAATGACTTTTCCCAACAGGTGGTCATCGCTTGGGGAAGGAAGATGCGAGGTGGTACTTTACTCTCCGAAACACGGTGAATCAATGTCTGGGCTAGAGGTTGACCAAATTGAAAAAGTCATAAGGCTATGGATAGATAGAACTGCCCAACTGGGATCCCAAGACGGCATTTCTTATGTACTGATATTTGAAAATCGGGGAGCAGAAGTGGGGGCGACAATTGATCATCCTCATGGGCAGATTTATGCATTTGAAGAAGTACCTCCAATTTGTTTGGAAGAGTTGACCCTAGGCGAGACAAAGTGTTATCTGTGCTCTGACTCTGCGCAAAAGTTAGTAGTCGAGACCAATTCATCATGGATTTCAGAAGTGCCAAATGGCCCGACGTGGCCATTTGAAGTCGTGGTTTACCCCAAGGACCATCTGGGAAATATCACAGATTTTTCAGATGAATATGTAGTTGACTTTGCCAAGATCTTAAAGTCCACACTCTTGAGATTTGACCGAATTTTCAATGCCCAAATGCCCTATATGATGTGGATTCATCAGGCACCATTTGACGGCCAACTTTGGCCAAGTGCCCACATGCATCTCCATGTTGTGGGACTGTGGAGAGGTAAAGGTATTCCTAGGTTTGTGGCTGCAGGAGAACTTGGGAGTGGAGTGATGTTCAACCCAATTGACCCGATGGAGGCTGCAAAAAGACTTAGGGAAGCATCTATTTGAGTCATATTTTCCAAGTTTTCCAAACCTGCTCCAAATTAATAAGTGCACTACATTAGCTATATTTGTAAATCTCGAAAATTTTAGTAGTATCCAACACCGAACAGTTGTTCGATGCTAGAGTATGTGAATTACCTTTATTGACATACCCTACCCGTATGGTTAAAAACAGTTGCAGTGGTTGCAGCTCAATGCTAATAGGAGGACAAATTAATGGAAAAAAATGAGGAACAAGGGAAGGCCTTGAGTGCAGCACTGAGTCAGATTGAGAAGCAGTTTGGCAAGGGCTCCATCATGCGGATGGGAGAGAACCTCCACATGGCTGTCGAAGCCATTCCGACCGGCGCCATGGCATTAGATTTGGCTCTAGGAGTAGGAGGGCTTCCTAAGGGAAGAGTTGTCGAGATCTTTGGTCCGGAGTCTTCGGGAAAGTCCACCCTTGCCCTTCATGCAGTGGCAGAAGCGCAACGTCAAGGTGGGACATGCGCTTATATTGATGCCGAGCATGCAATGGACCCAATTTATGCACGAGCAATTGGCGTCGACATTGATGATCTTTTGATTTCCCAGCCCGACACAGGTGAGCAAGCTCTTGAAATTGCTGAGATGCTAATTAGGTCCGGAGCCATTGACATAGTGGTCGTAGACTCTGTTGCCGCTTTAACTCCAAAAGCTGAAATCGAAGGCGATATGGGGGATACTCATATTGGCCTACAAGCTCGCCTGATGTCCCAGGCTCTCCGTAAACTGACAGCAACTTTGAATAAGACAAATACAATAATTATCTTTATCAACCAGCTTAGAGAAAAAATTGGTGTGATGTTTGGCTCACCAGAAACTACACCTGGTGGCAGGGCTCTCAAGTTTTACTCCTCGGTGAGGCTTGATATTCGTCGAATTGACACCATCAAAGATGGAGCCGATATGGTAGGGAGTAGAACTCGCGTGAAGGTTGTCAAAAACAAAGTTGCTCCGCCTTTCAAAACTGCAGAGTTTGACATCATGTACGGAAAAGGTATTTCGAGAGAAGGTTCTTTGCTCGATGTTGGTGTCGAGCTAGGAATAGTCAGAAAGGCCGGCGCATGGTTCACTTACGAGGGCGAACAGCTTGGCCAGGGACGTGAAAATGTGAAGCAGTTTCTATCTGAAAATCCAAGTCTGATGGTTGAGATAAATAATAGGATCTTAGAAGTTTCTGGCCTCCAGGGAGGTCAGATGGAAGTGCCTAGTTTTGGTCCCGAAGATGATGCGCCGATATCTATAAATGACTGATAATTGACTTAAAGTCATTCTCCAATAGTGTTTTGTGTTAATTGATTTTCCTGCACATTTAGCTCCAGTTGCTTGCATTTTAAGTGACTGGAGCTAGTTTTTTGAAATCCAAATTCTTAGGCACTACGATTGCCTTTGTGTCAAATGAGAGTTTTCAAAATCAAACGGTGAGGTTGGCTAAGCCATCAGATATAAAGGGCATTGCTAAAACTTTTGCAAAGGCCTTTTATGATGATCCGGTATCAAGCTATTTTTTCCCCAATGATGCCACTAGGGCGAGAGCTTTAGAGAAGTTTTTTGCCATTCAGGTTAAATACTATTTGAGAAAGGGCATTGTTTATACAAATGATGACTTTCATGGTGCTTCGGTTTGGGCAGCACCTAATTACAAATATGGTTCTGTTGGTGAGTTTTTTTCCCTAGCTCCAATGCTGGCAGTTCTTAAAGGGGGCTCATCGAGGGCAATAAGAGCTTTAAATGTTTTGGATAGCAAACACCCTCATGACTTTGAACACTATTATTTATCCACATTGGCTACGCATCCTCAATTTCAAGGAAAGGGAGTTGGCTCTTCGATGCTAAAGCCAATTTTAGAGATATGCGATAGTAAGGCAATTCCAAGCTATCTGGAGTCATCCAAGATTGAAAATATTCCTTTTTACTCGTCCCTTGGATTCAAAGTAACCGAAGAAGTATCGCTTCCTTTGAATGGACCGACTCTCTATTTGATGTGGAGAGAACCGAAAAATTAAAGCTAATTGGTTATTCCGGAGGAAGTCTGTCGTCGTCTCCGTTTCGGGCCTTTGCTCTCTGCCCACCTTGAAGGGTTATTGGGCCTCTTGTGGAAACCACAATTC
>JABEUL010000264.1 GCA_013044465.1 Acidimicrobiales bacterium | reverse complement strand
TATTAAAGGCGTTAAAAAATTCCGCTCTTGTAATTGAAACGGGCATTTCAACTAACCAAAAGGCACGATCTGGCTGGCTTAAGGAAGAAATTGCGGCTTCTCATGTGAAGTTAGATGCTCAAGCAGTTGCTCTTATCCAAGAACATTTAGGTGAAGACCTCTCAAGATTGGCTCCTTTGCTGGAAACTTTAGAAGCCGCATTTGGGCCAACCAAGCATCTAAGCGCCAACGAAATTCTCCCATTTCTCGGATCTAGTGGTTCAACTCCTCCATGGGCTCTGGCCGATGCGATGGATACGGGAGATTCCAAAACTGCACTAATTGAGCTTCACAGATTGCTAAATGCTTCTTCAAGACACCCACTGACAATCCTTGCCTTGCTTGAGAGACACTTTGATCAACCCTTAAGGTTGCAGGGGGTTAATTTGACTACACGAGAAGAAGCTGCCCAATATTTAGGAAATATCCACCCATTTGTGGCCCAAAAAGCTTTGGCTAGATCAAGGCGTCTAGGGATCGAGGGACTTCATCGGGCGATTACTCTGTTGGCAGATGCCGACTACGACTTGCGCGGAATTAGTGGTTTAAGTGGTGAATCTGTACTTGAGATATTGGTAGCTAGGCTTTGTCAGCTATCCAAAACTACTTCGAGGCGCTAAGTGTAGAAATCCTTCTCATCAGTGCTGATTTGCGATTTGCAGCCTGATTTTTGTGAATAATTCCTTTTGAAGCAGCCTTATCCAGCCTTTTTACGGCCAACTTTAAGTTCTCCTCAATGTCAGGGGTTCCGTCAGCGGCGCTGGTCAAAGCTTGTTTTACGCGTGTTTTAAGCTCGGATTTAACGGCCTTGTTTCGCTCATGTCGTTTCTCATTTTGCTTATTACGTTTTATCTGGCTCTTTATATTAGCCACGGAACTCCTCTTTTGGGTGGGTTATACGACTAGGTTATTTTAGCATCACTCCAACAATGCGCGATACCACCTGAAAAACATGGCAGCATGTAGACCGTGAAAGATTTTCAAGTCACTGACAATGTTAGTCAGGACAGGATGCGAAACTTCTCAATAATTAGCCACGTGGACCATGGGAAATCCACTCTAAGCGACCGAATACTTGAATTGACAGGAGCGGTCGACCCAAGGCATATGCGCGAGCAGTACCTAGACTCAATGGACATAGAGAGAGAACGCGGCATCACAATCAAAGCCCAAAATGTGCGGGTTAAATGGAAAAACTATGTTCTTCATCTAATCGATACTCCCGGACACGTAGATTTTGGCTATGAGGTTTCAAGATCCCTGGCTGCCTGTGAAGGAGTAATTCTCCTCGTTGATGCCTCGCAGGGAATCCAGGCTCAAACACTAGCTAACTGCTATTTGGCCCTAGATCACGACTTGGAAATCGTGGTTGCACTAAACAAAATTGATTTGCCAGCTGCTGATCCAATTCGATGTGCCAATGAGATCGAGCAAGTATTGGGGCTTTCCTCTTCTCTTATACTTTCAATCTCTGCTAAGACTGGTGAGGGCGTCCCAGAACTCCTAGATGCAGTAATTGAACGAATCCCAGCCCCCAAAGGAGACTCCAAAGCTCCCCTTCAGGCACTTATTTTTGACTCATACTTTGATCAGTATCGGGGAGTAATTAGTTCTATTCGGGTGGTAAATGGTGAGTTGAAATCTGGCTCCAAACTTAGATTTCTTCAGGCTAAAGTTACACATGATTTAGAAGAAGTGGGAGTAAGAACACCCGATCCAGTGGCGGTTAAAAAGTTAGGCCCTGGAGAGGTGGGCTACATTATTGCAAACGTCAGAGATGTTGGCGAGGCCAGATCTGGAGAGACTGTTTCAAACGCCGACAATCCAGCTCTTGCCGCTCTCCCGGGTTATCGCCAACCAAAGCCAATGGTTTATTGCGGAATATATCCAATTGACGGCGATGAATTTCCTGATCTAAGGGAAGCTCTCTTGAAGCTAAAGCTAAATGATGCAAGCGTCACCTATGAACCTGAAACTTCAGGGGCGCTCGGTTTTGGATTTAGGTGCGGATTTTTAGGTCTTTTGCACATGGAAATTGTTAGAGAGAGACTCGAGAGGGAGTTCAATCTCTCTCTCATTGCAACCAGTCCATCCGTTGAATACTCAGTTACCCTAAAAGATGGCACCGTCAAAGTGGTGGACAATCCAAATGATCTCCCTCAAAGTCACGAAGTAGATGCCATTGAAGAGCCACTTTTAAATGCCACTATTATTACTCCTTCCACCTATACAGGGGTAATAATGGAGCTCTGTCAGTCAAGAAGGGGCGAATTAGTAAAAATGGAGTACCTCTCACCAGAGAGAGTAGAACTTATCTACAAAATTCCACTTGCAGAGGTTGTTGTTGACTTCTTCGATGCTTTAAAGAGTCGAACCAAAGGATATGCCAGTCTTGACTACGAGCCGGCTGGCAATCAAAGCGCTACTTTAGTCAAGGTTGATGTTTTGATAAATGGAGTCACCGTTGATGCATTTTCAACCATTGTGCACAAAGCAAAAGCTGAAGACTATGGCCGCAAAATGACTTCAAAACTTAGAGAACTCATTCCAAGGCAACTATTTGATGTGCCGATACAGTCTGCGATAAATGGAAGAATTGTGTCACGAGAAACTGTGAAAGCCAGACGCAAGGATGTGATCGCCAAATGCTATGGAGGCGATATCTCAAGAAAGAGAAAACTTCTTGAAAAACAAAAAGAGGGCAAAAAACGAATGAAATCTATCGGAAGAGTGGAAGTGCCTCAAGAAGCCTTCATAGCCGCCCTTAAACTTGAAGACTAGTTAAATATGATTAACCGTCTCCAAGTCCTTTCCATCATTGGTTAACTTTGTCGTTATAAGGCTAGTGCGACGTTGGCTTCTTCTGACTATTACGCCAAATGTAACGACTAGGAAGATCACCTGTCCTAAAACTTGGCCCAAAGTGGGCTGTTGAGCATATCCAAAAAAGCTATGGATAACATCGCCAAAAGCTGATGATTCAAGTAAGTAGCCACTGGTATTCCAAAGAGTCTCTCGAAAAAAGGGAAACCAGCCCAGTTGCTGCAGGTTTTCAATCGCATCAGACAACAGGCCTGAAGCAAACAGAAGAAGCAGCCAGCCGACCGCTCCGAAAAGCACTTTAGTATTGATCCTCTTTCCAAATTTATAAATTGCCGCTGCGATTACCATTGAAACAGCCAACCCAAGACCAGCTCCAAGAATCTCACCGGATCGATCCTTCATGGCAAATACGATTGCCAGTGAAAACACTACAGTTTCCAACCCTTCCCTTCCAACGGCTTGGAAAGCAAGTCCAGCAAGTCCAAAGCGCTCAGATGATCCAAGTGCGTCATCGGCTTTTTTCCTCAGTTCACTTGATAGTGACCTTGCATGCTTGGCCATCCAGAAAGTCATGTAGGTTAAGAGCAATACCGCCAAAACATAAGTTGCTGTCTCGAAGATAGTTTGGAATCTCGAGCCGTCATAGTTTCCAATAAAAAAGTAAGCTGCAGCACCTAGTCCAAAGGCCAACACCAAAGCAGCGCCTACGCCTAGGAAAATATCTTTGAAATACTTCCTATGCCCGCTAGAATCCAGATAAGCCAACAAAATAGCAACGATCATCGAAGCTTCAATGCCTTCTCTAAGAAAAATCAAAAATAGTGCGAGCACTGGAAAACTCCTGAAATACTAATATTAGGTATTCCTAATATTATAGTGCCTTCGGAGACAAGTCAAATCAGGAAATTCGCCCCAGCAGTCTATTTTCCTTTGAAGTTCGGCTCTCTCCTTGAGAGAAACGCTCCTATTGCCTCAGCGCAGTCTTCAGTTGTAAATACCAGAGCTTGACTTCTGGCTTCATCTTCAAGTGCTTGTTCGAAAGATGTTGCAAATGCGTTGTTGATCAAGGTCTTAGACAGAGACAGGGCGAGAGTGGGACCCATTGCAAGCTTTTGAGCCCATGTGTCAACGAAGCCATCTAATTCCTCATTTGCTAATACTCTGTTAACCAGACCTATCCTAAATGCATCCCCTGCCCCGATAATCTCTCCGAAAAATGCAAGCTCTTTGGCTTTTTGGAGTCCCACGAGTCTGGGAATAAGCCAAGAAGATCCCCCGTCAACTGCTAGACCCCTCTTCGCAAAAATTTGAGAGAACCTCGCATCCTGGGAAGCCACTACGAGGTCGCAAGCAAGTGCGATTCCCATTCCGGCACCAACTGAAACTCCGGCAACCTTGGCTATTGTAGGTTTGTGGATCCGCTGGATTGAAAGAATGGCATCTCCAATTGTTCGCATGCGGGCCAAACCGTTCAAAGTCAGGGACTCAGCGTCACCAAGATCAGCACCTGAGCAAAAATCGCCGCCTTCGCCTTGAAGCACGACGCAGCGTACTTGGGGGTCTTCACTAACTTCTCTTGTCAGGGATCTCAAAGAGAGCCACGACTGGTGGTTCATGGCATTTTTCTTGCCGGGATTGGAAAGAGTTATGTATCCGACCGAGTCTTTAATCTCTAAGTAAATTGCACTCATGGATATGAACGATACTTATATTTATGCCAAGAAGAAAACCAAAGGACAAAACTTGGTCGCTACCTCCACTTTCAACCTCTATACAGAAATCTGAGATAGTACTTGACCCAATTACCAAATTAGAAGCCACAATGGCGAAAATTGAGCCGATGAGGGCCTTAAAGACTTATATCTGTCCAGGTTGCAATCAGGAGATTAGACCCAAAGTGGGGCATTTTGTAGTCGTCCCAAAAAAGGCACAGGACGAAAGGCGACATTGGCACAAACCGTGTTTGCAAAAGGCACTAAATCGCACTGGAAAAAATTAAGCAATTCTTAATTTAAGATTTCCAGCAAAAATACTCTTAAAGCTCTCTTTCTGGAAGAGCTTCGACATTTATATCTTTATGGCTTACCACGTGGACAGTTTGGACGAATCTAGCAGGTCGGTACATGTCCCACACCCATGCATCTTTGAGACGCACTTCGCTCCATGCGGCACTGCCGTCACCATTTGTGGTGAGTTCGACTTCGTTGGCTAAATAAAATCGCCTTTCTGTCTCCACCACATACTTAAACATCGGCAAAACTGCACGGTACTCCTCGTAAAGAGAAAGTTCAGCTTCTGCCTCGAATCTTTCGAGATCTTCTTCGGCACTCAAAATCTGGCGGTCCTCTGACTAGGAGAAGCGTTTTTCTTTGACTTTGGCTGCTTTGCCAACTCGATCACGTAGGTAGTAAAGCTTTGCACGCCTTACATCACCTTCAGTGACGCGTTCTATCTTGGCAATTGTCGGTGCGTGAATAGGAAATGTTCTCTCGACACCTACTCCAAAACTCAATTTACGAACCGTAAATGTCTCACGAACCCCAACTCCCTGGCGACGAATCACCACTCCTTGGAATACCTGGACCCGCTCCCTATTTCCTTCAACGACTCTAACGTGCACAGCAACAGTGTCACCGGGACGGAAATCTGGAATACCACTTACTAAATTTTCTCTGTCTATAAGGTCAGTTGGGTTCATTGCCCGAATCGCTCCTAATTTCGTAATCTAAGTCGCCTGACGGCATTTTTATGCTCTCAGGAGTTAGTACCCTCAATTAAATACTAGTTTCTCCCGAACCGTCTTTCAAAAAAGGCCCTTCTATAGAATAGCCATTTTTTGACAGGATCAATAACTCAGCTTCGCTTAACCCTCCTCTTTTCTCAATTAAGTCAGGTCTTCGCTCAATTGTTCTTGAGAGAGATTGAGCTAGACGCCACTCTTGAACCTTTTGATGGTTCCCAGACAGCAATATCTCCGGCGCCATCTCTCCTCTAAAGTCGGCTGGCCTCGAGTACTGAGGATATTCAAGGAGGCCGTCTTGAAAACTCTCGTCCTCACCGGATGCAGAATTTCCCAAAACCCCTGGCAATAGGCGAATTGCAGCTTCAGCCACACTAAGGG
>JABEUL010000263.1 GCA_013044465.1 Acidimicrobiales bacterium | reverse complement strand
GTTAAAAATTGTTTCCGCCTTCAACAGAAGAAACGAGGACGGCAATCGGGCCAATGATCCACGGGCAATGATTCTAGAAGCAGTTCCTGTGATTCCACCTGATCTCCGACCGATGGTGCAACTCGAAGGTGGCAGATTTGCAACTTCTGACCTCAACGACTTATACCGAAGAGTGATTAACAGGAACAACCGTCTTAAGAGATTATTAGACCTAGGTGCTCCCGACATTATTATTAATAATGAAAAAAGAATGCTTCAAGAAGCAGTTGACGCACTCTTTGATAATGGTCGTCGCGGCAAGCCGGTAGCGGGTCCAGGCAACAGGCCACTAAAGAGCCTTTCAGATATGTTGAAGGGCAAGCAAGGTCGTTTCCGTCAAAACTTGTTAGGAAAGCGTGTTGACTACTCGGGTCGATCAGTAATTGTTGTTGGCCCGACCCTAAAACTTCATCAGTGTGGACTTCCTAAGCAAATGGCACTTGAACTTTTCAAGCCCTTTGTGATGAAACAACTTGTTGACACGGCAATTGCCCAGAACATTAAGTCAGCAAAGAGAATGGTCGAGAGGCGAAGGCCTCAAGTTTGGGATGTCTTAGAAGAGGTTATTAAAGAACACCCGGTGCTTCTCAACAGAGCGCCAACTCTTCACAGATTAGGTATTCAGGCATTTGAGCCCATTCTGATTGAAGGAAAAGCCATCCAAATTCACCCACTCGTTTGTACTGCATTTAATGCTGACTTCGATGGTGACCAAATGGCAGTTCACTTGCCCCTTTCGACCGAAGCTCAAGCTGAGGCACGAATCTTGATGCTTAGTGCTCACAACATACTCTCACCCGCAACAGGCAGGCCAATAACTGTTCCAACACTTGACATGGTTTTTGGAATTTATTACCTAACTCTCATGAAAGAGGGGGTCAAAGGCGAAGGAAGAGTGTTTAGACATCTCTTTGAAGTCGAGGCTGCACTAGCTGAAGGTGATCTTCAAATTCATGCGAAAATAAAGCTTAGGCCAGGGCCTGAAGGTTTAAGGGTTCACCAGTTGCCAAGGCACCCAGGAAAGTCATACTGGGTCGTTGGTGAAGGCGAAGAACAAGAGGAAGTAAAGCTTGGTCCGACAACGTCTCCAAGTGCGTACCTCTATCCGGTGGAAGTGGGCGAGGAGATTGAAACGACTGCAGGACGATTGCTGTTTAATACAGCAATGCCCCAAGGATTTAGATATATAAATACCATTGTCGGCAAAAGGCATACCCCAATTGGTTCAATAGTTGAAGAACTTGCCGCCAACTATCCCAAAGCTACAGTGGCGGCCAGTTTGGACCGTATCAAGGGCTTAGGTTTTAGGTATGCTGCACAGTCAGGATTGACGTTTTCTATTGCAGACGTTAGAACTCCTAGTGACAAGAGCGAGATTCTGGATCGTTATGAAAAGGAAGCTGAAAAAGCTGAGAGTCAGTTCAAGCGCGGTATTTTGACTGATGACGAGCGTCGCCAGAAAGAAATTGAAATCTGGACTTCAGCTACCAGTGAAGTGGGAAGGGCGATGGAGAAATCACTTGCATCCCAGGCTTTCAACCCTCTGAACATGATGGTTGATTCTGGTGCAAGAGGTAATCCTCAACAGATTAGGCAGATTGCTGGAATGAAAGGACTTGTGTCAAACCCTCGTGGAGAGATGATTCCAAGGCCGATTAAATCTTCATTCCGTGAAGGTCTCTCGGTTCTGGAATACTTCATCTCAACCCACGGAGCCAGAAAAGGTTTGGCTGACACTGCTCTTAGAACCGCTGACTCAGGTTACTTGACCAGACGGTTGGTTGACGTTGCCCAAGAATTGATTATTAGAGAACTCGACTGTGGCTCAACTAGAGGCGTCTGGATAGATGATTTCATCCAAGATGAGGGTTCAAGGCGCTCTTATCTGGAAACTAGGGCTTATGGGCGACTTGTAGCAGAAGGCATCAAATTAGCTAACGGCGAGTCGATTGACATTGGAACGCTTTTGACAGATGAAGTTGTCGCCCGAATTGTTGCTGATCCTGATATTACGATGGTTAGGACCAGGTCAGTTCTAACCTGTGAGGCAATTCATGGAGTTTGCGCCGCTTGCTATGGTCTTTCACTTGCCACAGGTCGACTGATTGAGATGGGTGAAGCTGTGGGAGTAATCGCTGCACAGTCAATTGGAGAACCTGGAACTCAGCTAACTATGCGTACTTTCCACACAGGTGGTGTTGCCGGTGAAGACATTACACATGGACTTCCCCGTGTAGTCGAGCTTTTTGAAGCAAGGACTCCGAAAGGTGCCGCCATTATGGCCAGCTTCTCTGGAATCGTATACGTCGAAGAAGGCGAAAATGGTGCCAGGCAGATTAAGTTGGTTGGAGATGACGGAACCGAGGAGGTCTTTGTTGTTCCTCCTCGTGCGCATCTCGAGGTTTCTAATGCCAAGGAGATTTCAGCAGGAGATTCCATTGTTGAAGGTCCAAAGGATCCCAAGGAGCTTCTTGAGATCAAAGGTGTTCGTGACACTCAGCAGTATTTGGTGGCTGAAGTCCAAAAGGTGTATCGAGACCAAGGTGTATCGATACACGACAAGCACATTGAACTTATTGTCCGCCAAATGCTAAGAAGAGTTTCCGTTGTCGAACCTGGGGATTCAAGCTTCTTGCCCGGTGAGCGGGTTGATGCCAGGCGCTTTACTGAAGTCAACCGTACTTTAGTCCAAGACGGCAAGAAACCAGCTGAAGCAAGGCCAGAACTAATGGGTATTACCAAGGCTTCTCTTGCTACTGACTCATGGCTAAGTGCCGCATCGTTCCAAGAAACTACAAGAGTCTTGACTGAAGCGGCAATTGAAGGTCGATCAGACCAGCTGTTTGGTTTGAAGGAGAACATAATTATTGGTAAGCTAATACCTGCAGGGTCTGGGGTAAGGCAGTATCGAGATATTGCCGTTGAAGCCCCTGAAGCTCAGCATATGACTTACTGGAGTTCTGAAAACGAAGGTGGCGCTGCTGACAACCTAGCTGCTTGGCTCCGAGATATTGGGAGTAGCGAGCGAATCTGGGGCAGCGAGCCCTAGGAAATGCTCGTAAATGAACAGAGGAAAAACACTGGACGGAATTTTGATCTCGCTTGAGGTCAAAGTTTCTGCCCCGAATTAGAGAGGTCAACTGTGCCTACAATCTCACAGCTCGTTCGTAAAGGTCGAGCTTCAAAACTGTCGAAGACAAAGACGCCGGCGCTTAAAGGTGCCCCGCAGAGGCGAGGGGTTTGTACGCGTGTATTCACACATACGCCTAAAAAACCAAACTCGGCACTGAGAAAGGTTGCAAGAGTCCGTCTCACCAGTGGGGTTGAAGTAACCGCCTATATCCCTGGTGTCGGCCACAACTTGCAGGAGCACTCCATTGTGTTGGTACGTGGTGGTCGTGTCAAGGACTTGCCGGGTGTGCGCTACAAGATTGTCCGGGGAGCTTTAGACACTTCCGGTGTTCGTGACAGAGCACAGGCCAGAAGCCGCTATGGAGCAAAGAAGGAATCATAATGCCAAGAAACGGAGCCCCACCAAGAAGAGAGTTGTCCCCTGACCCGGTTTATAACTCCATTACCGTTACCCAGTTGGTTAACAAAGTACTTTCACGAGGAAAGAGAACGTTAGCTGAGCGCATTGTTCACTCAGCACTTGAAATTGTTGCAACCAAAACTGAGGGCGATCCATTAACTGTCCTGAAGAGGGCACTTGAGCACACTCGACCTGAATTAGAGGTCAGGAGCCGAAGAGTGGGCGGTGCCACTTATCAGGTCCCAGTTGAAGTCAGACCCAGAAGGGCCACGACACTTTCAATTAGGTGGTTAGTCAGTTATGCGAAATCACGCCGTGAGAAAACAATGGCATTGCGTCTAGCTGCAGAGATTATGGATGCGGCCAATGGAGTTGGCAATGCAGTCAAAAGGCGTGAGGATATGCACAAAATGGCTGAGTCCAACAAGGCATTTGCTCACTATAGATGGTAATTCGATAGTTAGAAAATCGCGCCAGTTGCAAGTAGAGAAAACGAGAATTTTTTAGATGGCTAACAGACCTTATCCACTGTCAAAGACAAGAAACATCGGGATTATGGCCCACATTGACGCGGGTAAAACCACAACGACCGAGCGCATTCTTTACTACACGGGAAAAAACTACAAGATCGGTGAGGTTCATGAGGGTGCGGCGACTATGGACTGGATGGTCCAAGAGCAAGAGCGTGGCATCACGATTACCTCTGCTGCAACAACGTGCATTTGGAATGATTGCGTTATAAACATTATCGACACCCCTGGCCACGTTGACTTTACTGTAGAAGTTGAAAGATCGCTAAGAGTATTGGACGGAGCTGTAGCGGTTTTTGACTCAGTTGCCGGTGTTGAGCCTCAGACTGAAACAGTTTGGCGACAAGGCAATAAGTATGGGGTTCCAAGGATCTGTTTTGTTAACAAGATGGACCGGATTGGAGCAAATTTCCACAGGACAGTAGAGATGATCAAGTCACGTCTCGATGCCACACCTGCAGTGATTCACTTGCCTATTGGTTCTGAATCTAACTTTAGAGGTGTTGTCGATCTACTTTTGATGAAAGCCCTTGTCTGGGAAGACGGGATGGGAGAAAAGTACGAAGTAATTGACATCCCAAGTGATATGGCCGATGAAGCTGAGATTGCTAGGCATGAGTTAATTGATGTACTTACGCACCATGATGACGCACTCACCGAGAAGTATCTAAATGAAGAAGAGATTACGGCTGATGATCTGAAAAAGGCACTAAGGCTTGCAACCATAGCAAATGCTGTAGTGCCAACTCTTTGTGGCTCTGCGTTTAAAAATAAAGGCGTTCAACCCATGCTCGATGCAGTGGTGGACTTTCTTCCTTCACCGTTAGATATCCCACCTGCCAAAGGAATACTTCCCGGCAAAGGTGACGAGATTGAGCGACCGGCTAAAGATGACGCACCATTTGCAGCCTTAGCTTTTAAGATCATGACCGACCCTTATGTGGGAAAACTTACTTACATTCGTGTTTATTCGGGAAAACTTGACAAAGGTTCTGCCGTTTTAAATTCAACTAAAGACAATAAAGAGCGAATTGGAAGAATTCTCCAGATGCACGCCAACCACCGAGAAGACAAGGACGCTGCTTTTGCCGGAGATATAGTCGCTGCAGTTGGCCTCAAGGCAACAACAACCGGTGACACTCTTTGCGACCCTGCTAATCCGGTGATTTTAGAAGCACTTGAATTTCCAGAGCCCGTTATCAATGTAGCCATTGAACCTAAAACAAAGGCTGACCAAGATAAGTTGGGTAAAGCGCTATTTGCACTATCTGAGGAAGACCCGACTTTTAGAGTCTTCACTGATGAAGAAACTGGCCAAACCGTAATTGCTGGAATGGGTGAGTTGCACCTTGAAGTCTTGGTTGATCGAATGCTCAGAGAGTTCAGCGTTGATGCTCATGTAGGAAAGCCGCAGGTTGCCTTCCGGGAAACCATTACTAAAAAAGTCGACAAGGTTGAAGAGAAATATATTCGCCAGAGTGGTGGACGTGGTCAGTATGGTCACGTTGTCGTCTCGGTTGAGCCAACTGGCCCAGCTGGCGGATTCATATTTGAAAACAAAATTACAGGTGGAGTAATCCCGAAGGAATACATTCCAGCAGTTGAAGGTGGAATCAGAGATGCCATTACCACAGGAGTCATGGCCGGCTATCCCACCGTTGATGTGAAGTTTGTTCTCCTTGAAGGTTCCTATCACGAAGTCGACTCTTCGGAGATGGCCTTTAGGATTGCAGGGTCAATGGCTGCTAAAAAAGCACTGAGGCTGGCTTCACCGGTTCTGCTTGAGCCGATTATGGCTGTTGAAGTTGTGACTCCTGAAGAATACATGGGAGATGTCATCGGCGACTTGTCATCAAGACGTGGCAAAGTCGAAGGCATGGAGCAGATTGGCAATAACCAAGCAGTTAGAGCCCAGGTACCTCTTGGTGAGATGTTCAAATACTCCACTGATCTGCGTTCGCGGACTCAGGGCAGGGCAAATTACACCATGCAGTTCGATTCATATCAGGAAGTTCCTGATTCAGTTGCACGTGAGATAGTAGCTCGTGCAAAAGGAGAGTAATCTGCCTGGAAATTTGTAGTAAAGTTTTAACATATCGCTTTTGACCTGCATTTTTTTGATGCATTAGAGCAGAGTGTAATGATATAGGTAAAAAAAAGAGTAAAGTGTCTTCTCCGAAGAGGTTGAAGACACATAGGTGTTATCAAGGTAGATGACACCTCAACTAGGACATTTGAAGGAATCCACATGGCCAAGCAAAAATTTGAAAGAAATAAGCCGCATATAAATATCGGCACGATGGGGCATATTGACCACGGTAAGACGACGCTGACAGCGGCAATTACCAAGGTATTAGCTGATGCTAACCCCAATGTAACATTCACGCCATTCGACCAGATCGACAAAGCACCAGAGGAGAAGGCAAGAGGAATAACCATCTCGATTGCCCACGTCGAATATGAGACTGAGAACAGGCACTATGCCCACGTCGACATGCCTGGCCACGCCGACTACATCAAGAACATGATCACAGGTGCCGCCCAGGTAGACGGTGCAATCTTGGTCGTGTCAGCAGCGGACGGTCCGATGCCTCAGACCCGTGAGCACGTGCTGCTTGCTCGTCAGGTAGGTGTACCTTCGATCATCGTGGCCTTAAACAAAGCCGACATGGTCGATGACGAGGAACTTCTTGACCTGGTTGAACTCGAAGTAAGAGAGCTTTTAAACGAATATGAGTTCCCTGGCGATGACACACCTGTTGTTCGCGTAAGCGCCCTTAAGGCTCTTGAAGGTGATGAGGCAGCCAAAGCTGGAATTTTAGAGTTAATGGCCGCAGCCGACTCATTCATCCCTCAGCCAAAGAGGGAGAAGGAAAAGCCATTCTTGATGTCAGTTGAGGATGTCATGACCATTACAGGTAGAGGCACAGTAGTAACTGGAAGAATTGAGCAAGGTCTTCTACACGTCGGTGACGAAGTTGAGATCGTCGGACTCCGTCCAACTCAAAAAACCGTGTGTACTGGCGTTGAAATGTTCAGAAAACTGCTGGATGAAGCCGAAGCAGGTGACAACATTGGTGCACTACTTCGTGGAACTAAGAAAGAGGATGTCGAGCGAGGTCAGGTTCTTTGCAAGCCAGGATCTATTACTCCTCACACCAATTTTGAGGCAAACGTCTACGTCCTAACCAAGGAAGAAGGAGGTCGGCACAAGCCGTTCTTCAACGGTTATCGTCCCCAGTTCTATTTCAGAACAACTGACGTCACCGGTGACATCCACCTTCCAGAGGGCACGGAGATGATTATGCCTGGTGACAACACCACAATGACAGTTGAGCTCGGAAAGCCAATTGCCATGGACGAAGGTCTTAGGTTCGCTATCCGTGAAGGTGGCCGCACTGTTGGTGCTGGTCGAGTCACAAAGATCATCAAGTAGCAGATATGGCAGACGCTAACAGGCAAAAGATCCGAATCCGACTAAAGGCATATGACCACGAGATTCTGGACTCATCGACCAAAAAGATCGTTGAGACAGTGGTTCGTACGCAGGCAAAAGTAAATGGTCCGGTCCCTTTGCCAACTGAGCGTCACCGTTACACGGTGATACGTTCACCACATAAGCACAAAGACTCACGTGAGCACTTTGAGATGCGAATTCACAAGCGCCTCTTAGACATCGTGGATCACAGTGCGAAAACCGTAGATTCACTCCAGCGGCTGGATCTCCCAGCTGGGGTGGATATTGCGATTAAAATCCAGTCGGCGTAATTCAGGAAAGCGGCTGTTTGCTGCCCTGTTTTATTTCGGCTATGATGGAAAAGGTTGTGCGCCAATTTTTTGGCGCATTCAAAAAGTGTCTACGTGCGCCCTGAACAACTTGTGATGGGGACCGCGTAGCCAGTTAATAATCATTCCTTTGGAGTGACTTAACAGTCTTTCTTAAAGGGTAAGCAACACTTTTGTTTACGGCGCTACCACGCGGTAACACAAGTGAAGCTCGGCAAAAAGAACCAGGAACCATTAGTTATGGCGAAAAAGGCAATCGTAGGTAGAAAGATTGGCATGACCCAGGTCTGGGATGACCAGAACAGGGTGGTGCCTGTTACTGTTTTGCGCGTCGAACCAGCTCGGGTAGTGCAGATTAAAACTGCACTCAAAGAAGGTTACGACGCCCTGCAGGTTACGGTTGGATTCAAAAAAGCAAATAAGCTGAACAAACCGGAGGCAGGTCACTTCGAAAAGGCTGGCGTTGAGCCAGGCAGAGATCTCGTTGAGCTAAGACTTGACGACATAAGTGAGTACTCACTTGGTCAAGAAATTACCGCTGAGATCCTTTCACCAGGTGAGAAAGTTGATGTAACAGCAGTTTCAAGAGGAAAAGGATTCTCCGGTGGAATGAAACGACACAACTTCAAAGGCCAAGGTGCATCTCACGGTAATCATAAAAAGCATCGAGCTCCAGGTTCAATCGGAGCATGTGCTACTCCTGCACGAGTCTTCAAGGGTACCAAAATGGCTGGTCGACTCGGAGGTGAGCAAGTTACTACACTAAACCTCGAGGTTGTCGCCTCTGATTTTGAGAGAGAATTGCTTCTGATAAAAGGCGCAGTTCCGGGACCAAAAGGTGGTCTAGTGGTGGTCAAAAATGCGGTTAAGGCGGTGGCTTCATGACAGTATCTGCAACGACTGAATTAATAAATGAACGACGTGAAAAACGGTCACTTAGGACTCAGAGGTCGGCTAAGCGATTTGATCCAAGCGGTGCATTTATCGATGATGTAGAACTCGATCCAGAGCTATTTGGAATCGTTCCTAACGTAGCTGTGATGCACCAAGTAGTAACAGCGCAATTAGCAGCTAGACGTGCTGGCACTCAATCCACCAAGACAAGGTCAGAAGTAAGGGGTGGAGGTGCCAAACCATTTAGACAGAAGGGCACAGGTCGAGCACGCCAGGGAACCACGAGAGCCCCTCATTGGGCTGGTGGTGGAGTGGCACTTGGTCCAAAACCAAGGTCGTATGAGCAAAAAACTCCTAAGAAAATGGTTCGTTTGGCACTGAAATCTGCCCTAAGTGACCGGGCAAAACTTAAGCGAATTGCTGTTGTTTCCAGTTTTGACTTCAACCCTATCTCCACTAAAGAGGCAATTAAATTGCTCGAAGAGATCAAAGTTAGAGGAAGACTACTCGTTGTAGTTAGCTCCCAAGACGTTGAGGCATACAAGTCCATGAGAAATATTCCGTTTGTGTCCTGCATTGTTCCAGATCAATTGACCACCTATGACGTGCTTCTTTGCGACTGGGTGATTTTTACGGATGAGACACTACCTACAACTAAAGAAGAGGTGGCAGATAATGCGTGAGAGAGAAATTCTTTTAAGACCAATTATCTCTGAAAAATCCTACGCACTAATGGACCAAGGTTCATATGTGTTTGTAGTTGACCCCGAGGCATCGAAGCTAGAGATTCGCCACGCTGTTGAAAAGGCATTTAACGTCAAGGTAGTTCGAGTAAATACTATGCGACGGACGGGCAAAAAGATTAGAAGACGTACTGGTCAGATTGGAAAGCGTCCTGATACTAAGCGAGCAATAGTGACCTTGGGAAACAATGACCGTATTGAGATATTTGAAGAGATAAGGAGCTGATATGCCCCTTCGTCAACGTAAACCAACTAGTGCCGGCCGCAGGTTCCAGAGTGTCTCAGACTTTAGCGATATAACTAAGTCATATCCTGAGAAATCACTTTTGGCTCCAAAGCCCCGAACCGGTGGACGAAATAACTTAGGCCGCAAAACTTCTCGTCACCGAGGGGGCGGTCACAAGCAGCAGTACAGACTTGTTGATTTTAAACGCAACAAGGATGGCATTGAAGCCAAAGTCGTGGCAATTGAGTATGACCCAAACAGAAATGCAAGGATTGCCTTGCTGCACTATGCCGACGGAGAGAAAAGCTACATTTTAGCTCCCGCCAAAATTCAGGTGGGAGACAGAGTAATGTCCGGGAGAGATGCCGACATCAAGCCTGGAAATGCTCTTCCAATGCGCTATATTCCCGTTGGATCCGTTGTGCACAATGTGGAACTCAAACCGGGGGCCGGTGGCAAAATGGGACGGGGAGCTGGTGCATCAATTCAACTTGTTGCCAAAGACGGTGGTTGGGCTACTCTGCGACTTCCCTCAACTGAAATGAGAAGAGTTCCAATTGATTGCCGAGCAACTGTCGGTGAGGTTGGCAACTCTGAAGCAGAACTTGTTTCTATCGGGAAAGCCGGAAGAAACCGTTGGAAAGGTGTAAGACCTCAAACCAGAGGTGTTGCAATGAACCCAGTCGATCACCCACTTGGTGGTGGAGAAGGTAAATCCTCTGGTGGACGTCACCCAGTTTCACCTTGGGGCAAGCCTGAAGGAAGAACAAGAGCTAAGAGGAAGGCCTCTGATTCGATGATTATACGTAGGCGTCGTGGCCGAGGCGCAAGAAGGTAGGAAGTTTTCATGCCCAGAAGTTTGAAAAAAGGACCGTTTGTAGATGATCACCTTCTCAAGAAGGTAGATGCTTTAAACTCCCAAAACGAAAGAAAAGTTATCAAGACTTGGTCGAGAAGATCCACCATAATCCCAGACATGGTCGGTCACACAATGGCAGTACATGACGGAAGAAAGCATGTGCCTGTATTCATCTCAGAATCTATGGTTGGACACAAGCTTGGTGAATTCGCACCTACACGGACCTTTAGATTCCATGCCGGTCAAGAACGTCAGGGGAGGAGATAACCTTGCCCGCCGACGTGATTTCACCTTCTTCTCATGCGGTGCTTAAGCATGCGCGTTTTTCTGCTTACAAGGCTCGTGAAGTATTGGGCCAGATAAAGGGAATGCATGCGACCCGCGCACTTGCGCTGCTTGAAGCAACAGACCGTGCAGCAGCTATTCCAATTGCGAAGTTGTTATCTTCTGCACTTGCAAATGCCGAGACAAATGAAGATCTTGATAAAGAAGACTTGTATGTCTCATCTTGCTTTGCAGATGAAGCAACCACAATGAAAAGATGGCGTCCACGAGCCCGGGGAAGGGCTACAAGAATCAGGAAGCGTACATGCCACATAACCATCGTGGTTTCAAGACTTCCCGAGGAAGATTTGGCAAGACTAAGGTCCAAGAAAGCCGCCGAAGCAACGAGTCGACGAGAGAAGAGAGTTGCATCTACGAGGAAAGCCAGAGTAGAAAATTCTAAGACTTCTGTTGATGTCAGTGAAAAAGAGATAAAGGATGGTTCAGAGGTGTCCGATGAATCCGCAACAAGAAATGAAGCTGCTGAGAAAATAGCAATAGACCTTGAACTGGAGCAAGATGACAATCTTGCTGAAGATGAGGAATCAGGCGAGTCGCCAAGCGAGGACGAAAGTGCTCATCGAAGTGAAGCTTCGGAAAAGCTGGCTATTGATTTAGAAATTGAAGAAGAAGCCGACAATGGAGAGGGGGAGTAGTTTATGGGCCAAAAAGTAAACCCCTACGGTTTTAGACTCGGTATCACAACCGACTGGAAATCTCGTTGGTTTGAAGACAAGGACTATCAGAAGTTCATTGTTGAAGACTGGAAAATTCGTGACTACTTAATGAGTCAATTAGAAGCTGCAGCAGTTTCTAGAGTCGAAGTTGAAAGAACAAGAGATCGTCTGAGAATCGATGTTCACACTGCACGTCCAGGAATCGTAATTGGGAGAAGAGGCGCCGAAGCTGAAAGATTACGCCGCAAACTCGAAAGTATTACTGGAAATGCTAAAGTCCAGCTTAATATTCAAGAGATTAAGCAACCTGAACTCGATGCCGCACTGATTGCACAAGGTATTGCAGATCAATTGGCCCGCAGAATCAGCTTCAGAAGAGCTATGAAGCGAGCTATGCAAACTGTGCAAAAAGCTGGCGGGCAGGGAATTAAAGTTCAGTGCTCAGGCAGACTTGGCGGAAGTGAAATGGCTCGAAAAGAGTCCTACAGCGAAGGCAGAGTGCCACTTCATACCCTCAGGGCAGACATTGACTACGGTTTCCGGGAAGCCAAAACCACATTTGGTCGCATCGGAGTAAAAGTTTGGATTTACAAAGGAGACATTGTCCCTTACAGAACCTCAATGGATGACAAGATCCGTCAAGAAGCTGCTATGGCAGTAGGCGAGACAGCCGGTCAAGCAAGGCCTAAGCGAATCGTTACAGCTGGTGGTGGGAGAAGGCGTCCTGATCAAGGTATTCCAGGAACAAGTGAAGGAATCTTGATAACTGGCGAAGACGATGCAATCCCGACCGAGGCAGTGCCAGCCGAAACCGTAGCTCCTGTGAATGTCGAAACCGATGCATTTGAGAGACTCTTGGCTGAAGAAGAAGAGATCGAAAGACGTATTCGCGGCGAGCACCACGAGGCGCCGCATTTCAAAAAGGAGACTGACTGAACATGTTGATGCCTAAAAAAGTTCGGCACAGGAAGACTCATAGAGGCAGGATGACTGGCAATGCGAAAGGTGGAACCGAAGTTTCTTTTGGAGACTTTGGCATTCAAGCCCTAGAGCCCGCCTGACTCACTGCAAGGCAGATTGAAGCTGCACGTATTGC
>JABEUL010000020.1 GCA_013044465.1 Acidimicrobiales bacterium | reverse complement strand
GCCACACGCACCATGGAGGCAATCCAGGAACATCGGGAACCTCTGTATGGAAGATTCGACCTCTCGTTGCTTGTACATCCATTCGAACCTCACGAATCCGCCTTGATGTTGCGCGACATAACCCCAGCCGACCGAGCTCTAGTCTGGGGCCTCGCTGGCGGAGTGCCACTGTACCTGTCGTGGTGGGATCAGCACCGCTCTATTCAGGAGAACCTTCTAGACTTAACGTGCATGCCAGGTCAGGGCTTCCTCGCTGAGGGAGAACTCGCTATGCGGGGTGAAATGCTTCCTGATTTGGAACGTCAGGTTCTCTTTGCGGTAGCCAATGGCCGTACTACCTGGTCGGAAGTTCGCGACATTGTTCGAGCAATTCCCACCCGTTCACTCGAGAATCTCATTGATCTCAGATTAGTGGAACGACTGGAGCCCGTGACCGAAATAGGCCGCGACAGTCGCAAGGTTCGCTACCGGATCGCAGACAACTTCCTGGCTTTCTGGCTCGGTCCACTTGCACGATTTCGAACCGAGATTAATCGCGGACTCGGTTCCACCATTCTCCCGGCATTGGTGTCGACCCTTGATGATTTCATGGGGCCCCGCTGGGAGGCAGCAGTTCGACAGCATCTGGTCCAGATGGCGAATGCTGGCAAATTGGGGACTGATGTTACCGCCATCGGGCCTTTCTGGTCGACACGGCGACGCGATCAAGAAGCTGACCAAAACGAGATTGATGCCGTCGTTCTCTCGGGTAGGAGTCGTGTCGCTACCGCTGTGTGTGAGGCGAAATGGACTCGCAGCGTGGACGGCTCAGCAATCCAGCGCCAACTCGAACGAAAGGCTCAAGCGTTGCCCTCCAGATCTGATCCACTCACCTACATAGTTGCTGCTCGAAAAGAGGTCCGAAATGCTACGGGCATGACAACGGTGACAGCCAGCGACGTGTTCCCGTAGCCAAGCTAAAATACTCGTTATAGTTAAACTCGATTTCGACGTTCAAACGCGTTCTCTCAGATTCTCAGGTCGTAAGTATCGAGCACCGTTTCCAGCAATCTTCGCCACAAGTGACTGAGCAGTTGTTGCCAAGCCTACAGAAATCCTGAGAGTCCTATTGGGAATTGATGCCCTGAAACTAAAGGACGTGCGAGGCCAGTAGATACCTGTCGTAAGTGCAGTACAAGACGGTAACGAGGGGGACTGACTATTACGCACTTCTCAGTATTAAAAGGCTGCCTGGAATCACTGAACAAAAGGGGCAGAGTAGCCTGCAGTCCTCCACCCTGTAATCTCATAGCTCGGTCCGAATTAGATCCATCCTGTGGACTGTGCGCATGGGACTTCTTTCCAATCCTCCGGTTTCCTTACATCGCCTCTGGGACAAGGACTTCGAACTTAATCCAGCAATAACCCGCCAACTGATCAAGCGCCTAATTATGGACCCGCCCCCAGCATCTTGACGAACCGTTGTCTTATCCGCAACGGAGCGCGGAGGGAGTGGGATTCGAACCCACGGAGCTATTCACTCGACGGTTTTCAAGACCGTTGCCTTCGTCCGCTCGGCCATCCCTCCACAACTGTTGGAAACAATACTTTACACCAGGAAAATTTCCCATATCCCATTAATTAATCAGGGCAAGAACGATCCAGTGCCCACTTTACTTTGAAGCCTCTTCATCCATTCATCGGCCTCCGTCCATGACTTTGCTGCCAAAGCTCGCAGCTCAGCTCCGTTATCCAAATAATTTGGATAAGAACCCAGGAATTTGACCTTTGCTAGATCTGAATGCAGGTCGCGCAGACAGTCAGCTATCACGGCATCTGATATATGCCCCTCAAATTCAACCAAAAAGCAGTATTGTCCGAGACCTTCTTTGGTTGGTCTTGACTCTAATTTAGTGAGATTGATACCTCTTGCAGAAAACTGACCGAGGATTTCATGGAGACTTCCTGGTCTGTCGGCGTGCTGAAAGCAAGTGATAGTAGTGCGGTCATGCCCTGATGGTTTCGGGATCCCGTCTTTTGAAAGTAGAACGAAGCGAGTTTGGTTGTCCTTGTGGTCTTCGATTTTGTCTGCAATAACTTTTAAACCATAGATCTCTCCAGCTAATGCCGGTGCGACTGCTACCATTTTCCCGCTTTCATCAACTGAAACCTGTTTGGCAGCATCACTGGTGGAATTGGCTGCAAGTACAAGAGCTTCTGGAATATTCTTTATTAGCCAATTTCTACATTGCCCTGAAGCATGCGGATAAGAAACTACCCTCTCAATTTGATTAAGAGGAACCATACTTTTCCCTAGTAGCTGCAAATGAATATCAAGAACGGTTTCACGAACAATAAGAAGTTCACTATGAAATAAAAGCTGGTCCAAGGTTTCAGGAACCGAGCCTTCAATTGAGTTCTCAATTGGCACAAAGGCAAATGTCACCTCTCCACTCTCAAGGCTTTGGATTGCCTCTGAAATTGATCCATAGGCCACAAAGGCAAAACCAGCAAGCTCACCTACATTTGCCAGAGCTTCGGCTGTAAAAGTTCCGGGTGGGCCCAAATATGCAACTGCTTTCAATTCATGTATCTCTTTCGGTGAAAAATAATCTGATTCCAGTGTAAACGGTATAACTTTTAAGTGAGTACTATTCGAAGTGGATATCCCAAATGAATCAAACCCAGACAATAGAAGACCTTTTAGAAGATGTTTCCAAGGGAGTATTGGATCCGAAAATAGCACTGGAGACGCTAAAGCGATTCCCATTTTCGGACTTGGGTTCGGCCAAAATAGACCACTTCAGAGGCCTTAGGCAGATAGTTCCTGAAGCCATATACGGACCTGGTAAAACTCCAGAGCAATGTGGAGAAATCGCTTTGGAACTGCTAAAAGTGCCTGGTAGACCAGTGATTCTTACGCGAGCTAACGAACTCCAAACTAGCTACGTTCAAACAAATGTTCCAGGTTCGACTTTATTCAAATCAGATCAGAGCAAGTTCGGTGCAACACTCACTTGGCGCCATATGAAGCCTCGTCATGAAAATCTGGCGATTGTTACGGCTGGCACCGCCGACATTCCGGTAGCAATTGAAATAGCTGCAGTATTAAAAGCATTTGGAATTGAACCACAGTCTCACTATGACTGTGGAGTTGCCGGGATTGAAAGGATTTTAAGCAAACGGGATAGCATCTCAGAGGCTGAAATAGTGGTGGTGGTGGCCGGAATGGAAGGCGCATTGGCGAGCGTTGTGGGAGGATTAACTTCGGCTCCTGTCATTGCAGTTCCGACCAGTGCTGGATATGGGTCTTCATTTGAGGGAATTACTGCCCTAGTTGCCATGATGGCTTCTTGTTCTGCAGGAATCACAGTCGTAGGGATAGACAATGGCTTTGGTGCGGCATGTGCTGCAATGAGAATTCTCGGTGAAGCTAAAGAAGAAGACCGCTAATGGGTACAAAGCTGGCATGGTTTAACTGTTATGCGGGAATTGCCGGGGATATGGCTCTAGGCAGCCTCCTTGATGCGGGTGCTGATTTTGACCAAGTACATGAAATATTAAAGAGGCTTCCAATCGGAGACTGGTCGCTCGAGGCAAATCAAGTTGAGCGAAACGGAATCACTGCAACTGGTGTCAATGTAGTGGCGCCACCAGATGGAGTAGTAAGAACATTTAGCCACATTGCAGGAATGATCGAGGAATCCAAACTCCCTGATTTAGTTTCTATCATGGCTCTAAAAGCTTTCGAGAAGTTGGCTCAAGCCGAAGCACTGGTCCACAGAAGACCACTTGCCCAAGTCCATCTGCATGAAGCCGGAGGACATGATGCAATCATTGATATTGTCGGATCAGCAACTGCTCTTTGGAACTTAGGTATAGATGAAGTCTCTTCAAGCCCTGTGGCACATGGTTTAGGGATTATTAATTCAGCCCATGGCACTCTTCCAAATCCGCCTCCGGCAGTTCTTATGCTTTTGCAAGATATTCCGGTTTTTGGACATAATGTCAACTATGAACTAACCACTCCAACAGGAGCAGCAATTTTGTCAGCATGGGTTTCAAGTTGGAATCCAATGCCGGAAATGATAATCAAAGGGCGTGGTTATGGCGCTGGGTCTAAAGAAATTGCGGAGTTTCCAAACTGCCTTCAGGTCGTAATTGGTGAACGATCGAACAACAGTCAATTCGCTTCATTGAAAACTAATGAATCCACAAACATTGAAAAGGTAGTTCTTCTTGAAACCAACCTTGACGATGTTTCTCCGGAGACTCTCGGATACTTGATTGAATCTCTCCTCGAAATAGGAGCTTACGACGTATGGATTACGGCTTCAACTATGAAAAAAAGTCGGCCCGGCCATGAAATCCATGTATTGGTAGACCCTCAAAATGTGGAAAAGTATATTAATTTGATTTCCAAGGAATCGGGCACATTAGGAATACGTGTGCAAGAAACTATGCGAACTAAGTCCACAAGAACTGAGATAGTAATTTCAATTGAAAATATGGAAGTCAAAATAAAGGTGGGTCCCGACGGAATCAAAGCGGAATTTGAAGACTTGAAAAAGGTCGCTCAAAAAACAGGGAGACCACTGAAAGAGCTTAAATTACAAGCGGAGCAAATCGCCCGTTTGATGATGGAAGACTAGCCGGGGCTAGGTTACTCGTTACTTATCATCAGGTTCCCAGATGTGGAAATGCTCCAAATATGCAAACAGCTAACTTGGTGCAATGCTAAATTGAGCAGACTTTGAGTCTCCAGATACTGCAGAATTATTAAGTGCCCCGACTTGAATTGAAAGTTTATAATTGCCAGATGAAATCGTAGAAAATGCTCCTAGAGTAATGGTTTCAGATTGAGACTGCGAGAGTTCTGTCTGAGAAGACCTCGTTTCTTGTTTCCCATTTTGATCCGTAAGTATTGCGCTAATGATGACATTGTCGACTTTCGAAATACTTTCATTTTTTGCAACTACTGTTACTAAAACTGAAGAAGTCGGTGGGAGAATTGCCATCTGACCAACTTGAGAGTAACTGACTGGCTGAGGTGAAATTGACCATGTCACAAGGCTCAGTTGATTTGTGTTTGACAATTCTGGTGAATTGACAACGGTTTCAAGCCAACTTAAAACCGACGAATCACTCCAATACTTTGTAGGCGTCAACCACTTGGAGCCTGGTAAACGAATCGCACTTGAACTAGAGCGAATCTTTGAAATAGCTTGCCCATACTGGCTGTCTGCGCTTCTAAATAACGACAGTGACTCTTCCATTTTATATTCGAGTGTAGTGAGGCTACTCCCATTGCTAATCTCACTGAATATGTCGGCTAAAAGTTTGGCCCCTTTTGATCTAGCAAGAAAAGCATTCGCAAAAAGATTGCCGAAATAGTAGTTTCGGGTTTTCCCAACTAGCTTTTCTACCTGTAAATAGTTCTGTTCAGTGCTTAACTCTATGGTTTGTGAGTCACTTACCAATTGCGATAGTAAGTTTGGCTGTCCCACTTCAGTGCGAATTTTATTCAAAAGTGACTTATCAAGTGAATCATTAACGATGATAGGAGCAAGGGCCGAGGCGAAAGATTGACTGTTCACGCTTTGTTGCACCGGAGTGCCTCCGCGGACATCTACACCAATTTCAAATAATAGAACTCCCAAAATAGTCAGAACAACTAATATCCTTAAGTAATTGGTGAACTTGGATCTTCGCCTCTTTTTCCGATTCACTATATAGCGACATTACCGCTAGTGAACACTGATGTGAAACCACGTCTTTTGTCGGAGAAGCTAATCTAAGGCTAAAACGTCGATAAAACAGATTAAAGGCTATTTAAGCTCGATGTTAGCAACTGACTTTTGGTAGTTTTCCACTTTACAGTTGGCATTATTGCATCGGGATTTACCCTAGCTGAGTAAGTTTCACCTAACACAACCAGCTTGCGGAGAAGCGACTGGCTGAGAAGATGCGGCGCTAGACCGAGGTCCAACAACTTAGTGTGTGCTGCTCGGTAGTGATGTTCTTGGGCCTCTACCCTGGGATCGTCAATAAAGTCTATGTTGACCGATTTGGGAGCAGCTTCAGCTACTAATGCGGCAAGCTCACTTACAGAAAAAGACTCTGTGAACTGGTTAAATACCCGCATCTCTCCCGGAGCAGCCGGATTTTTAATCGCAAGTTCTACACAGGCGAGGGTGTCACGGATATCAAGCATCCCTCTGGTTTGATTTCCCGAACCATAGATTGTTAATGGCTTTCCAACAGCGGCTTGGACACAAAACCTATTCAAGACAGTTCCGAAAACTGCATCGTAATCAAAACGAGTCGCAAGATCAGGATGCAAAATAGTCTCTTCTGTCTCTTGGCCGTAAACCACACCCTGATTGAGATCCGTTGCCGCTAGGCCCCAAATCTTGCAGGCAAAGTGAATATTGTGAGAATCATGAACCTTGGATAAGTGGTAGAAAGAGCCTGGTTGCTTGGGAAATGGGAGAATATCTTTCCGCCCACGATGAGTGATTTCAATATAACCCTCCTCAATATCAATATTCGGAGTACCGTACTCGCCCATAGTTCCAAGTTTCACCAAATGGATTGATGGGTCGATTTCTGCTATGGCGTAAAGAAGGTTAAGGGTACCTACCACATTGTTAACTTGAGTATGGACTGCATGGTCCCTGTCAATCATTGAGTATGGGGCGCTTCTTTGTTCAGCAAAATGAACAATTGCTTGGGGGGAATACTCCTTGATTACTTTGTAAATAAATGGGGCATCGGTCAGGTCTCCTACGAAAGTGTCAATATGAAAACTGGAAATTTCCTCCCACCTTGAAACTCGCCTCTGGAGCTGCTGGATCGGGACGAGGGACTCTACTCCCATCTCATTATCGTATGTTCTTCTCAAAAAGTTGTCGACAATGCCAACATCATGCCCTTTCCTGGATAAATAAAGGGAAGTTGGCCAACCTAGATAACCGTCACCGCCTAATACAAGAATTCTCATAGCTATATTCTGCCTATTTAAACTGTGAATATCCTGAGAAAATCCGCATGCAAACCTGGGAGGATGATTATGATTGTGTTAAGAGATGCGGAAGTTTATTTGACATCGGCTATTTACTCTGTTGGCATAGGTAGAATTTTGTAGGAAAAATCAATGGATACAAGTATTTTTAACTCAATAAATCACTTCGCAAAAATTACCAGCCCTCTACATGGAGTCATGTTAGTTTGGGCTGTCTGGCTTGGTGTAGTTGTTGTAGCTGGCCTTTCTGTAGTTTCCTACATTCGTGCCCGCTTTTTAGATGATGCTCCTGAGCGAGTAGCGAGACTTTTCTGGATTCCCATAGGTTGTTTAATTGCATTGGGCCTTGGGCAGATTGTGAATCATCTGGTTGCACGGCCGAGGCCCTGGCAGTCTCTTCCGCAGGACACCATTCTCATTGGTAAGGCCTACGACTACTCTTTTCCCTCTGACCATGCAATTGTAATAGGAGGCATTGTTATTGGTCTGTGGCTCGCAAAAGACTCGCTCATTTCTTTCATTGCACTGGCTTTAGGTTTAACGGTAGGGTTTGCTCGTATCTATGTCGGAGCTCACTATCCAAGCGACATATTGGGTGGAATGTTGATCGGAGGATTTGTGGTGGGAGTTCTATCACCTCTAGCCATAAAGTTGACTTTGCCCCTTTCAAAGTATCTCGCAACTACGAAGTTTCGACCACTAATTACTTCGCGTCCGATTCCTCAAGAAACTGCCAGTCGGTTCGCAGCCAAGGATTGAATTTTGGCCTTTGAAAATTCTGGTGGATCTAGCCATGTTGAAATTTCACTCGTAGTACCTTATTTTAATCCCGGCAAACACTTTATGGACCACATATCGGCCGTAGTTCTGCTGTTAAGGCACTCAGGTCTTGTTTTTGAATTAATTGCGGTAAACGACGGTTCTACTGACGGAAGTTTTGAAGCGTTGAGTGACTTTCGTGAGCCTGAGATCGTTATGTTGAATCACAAGACTAATCAAGGAAAGGGCGAGAGTCTGCGAAACGGGTTTAGACATGCCAATGGAGCTTGGATTGGTTTTATTGACGCTGATGGAGATTTACCCGCGTATCAATTGCAAAGATACTTAGATGTTGTCACCAAACAGACAGGTGACAATCCAGACATGATTCTGGCCTCAAAGATGCTCGAGGAATCGCATGTGCAAGCAAGCCTGATTCGGAAAATGAGTAGCTATTTTTATCATTTCTTAGTCAAGATGCTATTTAAGGTCAAAGTTAGAGACACCCAAACTGGTTTGAAATTCTTTAAAAGGGAAGTGGTCGAAAAAGTCCTAGAAAACACTGTCGAAACTGGATTTGTATTTGATTTGGAATTTATTGTCTTAGCAATTGGTGAAGGGTATTCAAATATCCTGGAGCTACCTGCGGTTATCTCCAAGCGCCATAGCTCAACTATTTCGCTTAAAAGTGTGTTTTCAATATTTTCGGACACCCTTTCCTTGAAGATGCGTCTCAGGAACAATTCACATTCAAAACACTGAGCAACCTTAAAGGTCATTCTGGGCTAATTCACAGATTGATTTTGCATACTAATGGTGTTAAGCAAGAGATACTTGCTGGACAAATTTGAAAGGAATATCAGTGAGAAAATTTCCAGCAAAAGGAAAGCTTAGGAGAATTGGGTATAGCTCGGCATTAGCTGTTGGCCTGACGATTGGAGGATTTGGTGTCGCCAACGCTGCTTCATCCACTTCGACACCGCAGTCGAACGCATCAAGTGGCTCTAACACACAGGCTCCACCTGGCCACATGTGGAAAAGTGGAGGACATGGTTTTAGAGCCAGACCAATGGGTGGGGGCACGGTGAGTTCAATAGGGACAAATTCTTTTACCCTAAAGACCCCGCAGGGCACCTCCATCACGGTGAACACAACTTCATCGACTACCTATGAAAAGGACGGACAATCTACAACTGCATCCGCACTTTCAGTTGGTGAACATGTAAGTATAAGGCCAGTACAAGGAAGTATTACTCCCTCTAGCACTCCTCCAACTAGCATCAGCGCTGCATCAGTTGAGATAATGTCGCCTAGCCTCGCCGGGACTGTAGTGAGTGTAAATGGAACTACCATCACCATCTCTGACCGGCAAGGGTTTTACAGGACAGTAATTACAAACTCCTCTACAAGTTATAAATCAGGTACTACAGCATCTTCAGCCTCGTCCGTAACTGTAGGGACCAGGATTGTAGCTTTTGGAAACATTGACTCAAACCATACCGCACTTGATGCCACCACAGTTGAGATAGTCCCAGCTGGAAGCAACAACGCCCCGGGACCGATGAGGGGAAACTTTGGTGGACCTGGACCAATGGGAGGACCTGGACCAATGGGAGGACCCCAAGCAGCTTAATTTAACAGTTCCATCTGAGCCCTGGTTGAAGGTTAAGCCTTTAACCAGGGCTCATTTCTTTGAGCTAACCAGAATTTAGATAATGAGTTGGAAAATAAAAAGTGGCGCCCAAAATTGGTTAAGCAAAATATTCCAACTGATTTTTACGGGTAAAGCAAAGCTGATCAGTTAGTTTTCAGGGGAAGGGAGACCCAAAACGTTGCACCACTTAAATTAGAGGGTTCATTATCACTATCCACAGTTGGCAGCACGCCAAAGGTCCCTCCATAAGCTTGAATTATTGTGGCGACAATAGCCAAACCTAGGCCGCTCCCCCCAGAATCACGAGACCTAGAAGGATCTGCTCGATAAAAGCGATCAAAAATGCTTTGAGCTGTGTCAGGTGCTATGCCAGGTCCAAAGTCAATTACCTTCACTATTCCGGTGCCCTCCGTTTTGGTGACCTCTAATTCGATTGGAGTGCCTGGGGGAGTATGCACCAGTGCATTTCTAACCATGTTGCCTACAACTTGTCTAAGCCCAGTCTCCTCTGCCATAACGAGCACTTCTTCAACTGCACTGACCTTTACATTTCTTTCAGGTGCCATAGCTCTAGCATCTGCAGCGGCATCATGAGCAATTAACCGCAGGTCAATTGGTGCCAAAACTATCGGACTACCTTCATCAAATCTGGCCAGCAATAGCAACTCGTCTACAAGTCGACCCATCCTCTTGGCTTGTTCTTCTATGCGCTTCATTGATATTGCTAGTTCCTCTGGAGTGGTAACGGCACCTTGCCGGAAAAGCTCTGCGTGCCCTCTTAAAAATGAGAGCGGAGTTCTCAGCTCATGTGAAGCATCTGAGACAAATCTTCTTAACCTCGCTTCGGTTGCAGCTCTTAATTTAAACTCTCCTTCAATTCGGTCAATCATCTCGTTAAAATCGAGTGATAGCTGGCCGATCTCTGTCTTAGTTGAATCAATTTGCACTCTTTTTTCGAGATTTCCAGCTGCAATCTCTCTGGTCGCGTGCTTTACCTTCTCCAGCGGTCTAAGTCCAAGTACAACTAGATAGTATCCTCCTATCCCGAGTACCAGAAGTACTCCCCCACTAACCAAAATCTCCAAATTCCTAAGGGAGGATAGAGTCGCGTAGACATCATTTAGCGGGAAAGCTTCAACTAGTAAAAGACCCTGTCCCACCGGCACAATAAGTACTTGAAATTTTCCCGATCCAGATGATGCACCAGTGGTAATGTATATACCTGTACTTGCATCCGGCGTGCCGCTTGGGGAGATTGAGTTGTTCGGCGTTGAAGTGGTTTGATTTCCAAGAGTCGTTAGAGTGCTTTTGGAAACGCTTGGCACAATGTTAGAGGTGCTGCCTCTATCAATTATGAGTACCATTCATAAATAATCTAACTATGCAAAAAAAAATT
>JABEUL010000262.1 GCA_013044465.1 Acidimicrobiales bacterium | reverse complement strand
TTGCCAATTGTAGTTTTGGTAAGAGTTGCGAGGGTTTACTACATTTTTAATCCGCTTCAGCAAGCTACTCAGATCGGACCCGGAATCTCATCCTGGCCAAAATGGACAAGTGTTTGGTACTGGATTCTTTCTTATCCGGTGGAGCTGCTAGCAATTATTGGATTCATATATCTAAAACGTAGGAATATCATGATTTCGCCAATGGTAGTGGTGTTTATAGCATCAACCTTTGCAGTGGCTATCTCATATGGAGATGTTCGGTTCAGGGCGATCGTAGAGGTGCCACTTGTTATTAGCGCCTCAATTGGGACAAAGGTAATTTACGATCGAATAAAAGGAATTAAATCTCCTTAGGGGCTTTTGAAATGTCTTGGCGATCTACGCGTATGCCTATATCTGCAAATGCCAAGAGTTGGCTATCATTTGCACTATTGCCGTAGGCCCAGACAAAACTCTTAGGCCTTCCTTCCAACCACTGGGCCACCCTACGTGCCTTTTCCGGCCCCCGGCAGTTAGCACCTTTGAACTTCCCAGTTAGAAATCCGGCGTCAGATTCAAACTCAGTAGCCAATACATTGTCAATTCCCAAATACTTGCAAGCAGGCCTTAAATAAAGTGCTGGAGAAGCAGAGACAACTACGACTTCGTGACCCTTTAATTGATGCCAACGAAGTCTTGAAATTGTTTGGGGTTTCAATCTCGACTTAACTAGGTATTTTGCAAAGTCCTCTCCAAGTTGTACAGCCTCGTCAACAGTTTTTCCCTGAAACAAGTCATTCACCAAGGACTCCTTGGCATTATCTGCGTACTTACTTGGCAGGAATATACTCATAAAGGCGGGGAAAAAATGGGAAAATCCCACTTTGAGAACTTTGAGTTTCGGGGCAGAGAAAAATAAAAAGCGCCAAAAACTATCGCCTCTTGAAATTGTCCCATCAAAATCAAAAGCTGCCACAGTGATTGTTTTGGGATCACTCTTTGTATGCAATATGTTTGCGAAGTTTTCTTCAAAAGCCATAGACCTAGTGATTTTAATCTTTATATTGACGATCTAGGGTGTATTTGCAGGCTAAATGGTGCTCAACCAGGGTATTTAATTTTTAATTTGAAAAGTTGACTAATCTGGTCGACAATGGGTGCCAACTTGGCTATAGTAGTTGTTAATAACAAATCCCGATTATCTAACAAGCAAAGGACTTAGAATAATGGCACTTCAATTAGGAGACGTAGCTCCAGACTTTACCGCTGAGACAACAGAGGGAGAAGTCAAATTCCACGAGTGGCTAGGGGATTCTTGGGGAATCTTATTTTCCCACCCCAAGGACTTCACTCCAGTCTGTACGACAGAGCTGGGTGAGGTTGCCAGACTCAAAGGTGAGTTTGACAGGCGAAATACCAAGGTAATAGGCCTAAGTGTGGATCCAGTTAGCGACCACCACTCATGGAAAGACGATATTGAAGAGACTCAGGGCCAAGCCCTCAACTTCCCTCTCATTGGGGATTCAGAAAAGAAAGTTGCTGAGATCTATGGGATGATTCACCCAAACTCCCTTGAGTCACTGACCGTAAGATCAGTGTTTGTAATTGGACCTGACAAAAAGATAAAACTCACAATCACGTATCCTGCTTCGACTGGACGTAATTTCCAGGAGATTTTAAGGGTGATTGACTCACTTCAACTAACAGCTGGTTTCAGTGTTTCAACCCCTGTGAACTGGAATGATGGCGATGACGTCATTATTGCACCGGCAATTTCAGACGCAGATGCTAAAGAGAAGTTCCCCAAGGGTTTTAGGACACTTAAGCCCTATTTGAGACTAACGCCTCAACCAAACAAATAATTTCATCTTCAGATAGCAATCTAAACGATTGGAAAAACACCCGCCTAGCGCTCAGCCAAGCTAGGTGGGTGTTTTTTGTTTCATTTTTTGGCTATTGCGTGTAACCTTAATAATGTGAACTGGCAGAAGTTCAAAGGTGATCAAATCGCAATTGATGTAATTCTTTACGTTTTCGGAGCAGGATTTGCATTAGCGACGATTTTTATCTCCGCTTTCCCGGACTATAGGTTGTGGGGGCAAAGTGCAATTATCACTTACGGAGCATGCGCACTTTTGTCAATAATTCTTTGGAAATTCAGGAGAAAAGATTCTGGAAATTCCACTTTTGATTTAAGGATACTTATTGCTGCCTGTGCATTTGGCGGCTCTTTACTGCTTCCTTTGACAACTGAAGTTACCCTAAGTGCCAGCGGTTCGAATATTATCAACACGCAAAATGAAGTCAAAGTAGTTGAGCAGGGGGGAATTAAGGTAGCGCATGGTCAAAGTCCCTATATAGCGCCTCCAAGAAAGCCCGGCTCGTCACTTTTATCTCCTCCAGCTGCAATGCCAGTCAATAATTATTTTGCCTATCTGCCGGGAATGACAGCCTTTGGTCTTCCTAGTTCAACTGATGAGCCAAAAGTACTTACCGATGCCCGTTTACCCTTCTTGCTGGTGGGAATTGGTTCAATAATGATTTCCCTTTTAATATTAAAGGGAAGCAGGGAGATTAGATTTCGTGCCGCATTAGTTACTTGTGTACTTCCAACGGCATCCCTGCCACTCGTCACAGGTGGCGATGACTTGCCTGTCATTGGGCTGATGGTTTTAGGGGCAACACTGCTGTCCCAAAAGCGAATTTATCTAAGTGGGATTGTAATCGGAGCGGCATTTACCATGAAATTAACTGCTTGGCCGATATTACTGCTCCTCCTCTTTGTGGCCAGGGATAAAAACGGGAAGAGGGCAGGTGTAAAAGTAGGGCTGGTTTCACTGGTTATTGCACTCCCGGTGATTGCATCAGCTGTGATTGGAAATCCATACGGCTTTATAACCGATGCCATACGCTACCCCTTGGGTTTGGCAGGTACTCACTCACTTGCCGCCTCGCCTCTCCCTGGGCACCTGCTTGCAACTTGGCTCTCTAAATGGAAAGCTGAAGTAACCGTTTCCTTAATGCTTCTTTCAGCCCTTATTTTGATCGCTTTCTTCAAGAGATACCCGGTAAAAGATGTCCCATCGGCCACTACGGCTGCTGGCGTAGTCCTAGCTGTGGCTACTCTATTGGCTCCAGCCACTAGGCTCGGCTATCTTATATATCCGGTTGATTTAATGATGTGGGGATATATGCTTCAGCGGATCAGCATGGATGAAAAGAAAATCCACATGAGAACTAATTGGGTCGAATCAGAAAAAGCCCGCGACAGACAAGTTCTGCAGAGCTTGTCTCGCTAGTTTTGTGTGGCTATAGAAATTTCTTAAGACCTTATAAAATTTCCTTGGCTCAATACGAATTAATGAGATTATAACCTCTAATGTTCCCAATTGTTTTTAGCCAAATTCCACTGATTTAAGAGTTCAATATTAAATCGCAAGTAAATTGTAAGACCTAATCAACACTGGCTTTAAGAGATCATTTGATGGTAAAATTGAAAGATGGAACTAGATATAGAGCAGAGAAAAGTGCTAACTGGTTTGACTCGCTATATTTGGTGGCAGGATCCACATCATTCGCTTTTGAACCCAGAGCGACTAATTGCTCAAGTCATGGATCTTGGAAGTTTGGAAGATGTTCACTCTCTTGAAAGTGTCTTCTCCCCCGACATATTACGTAATGTGCTTCAAATTGCAGAACCTGGGTGGTTCCGGCCCAAGTCATGGTCATTTTGGCATTACAGGTTAATGGTTATAGAAGTAAATGAAGATCCGCCTGTGCGTCCATTTAGAAGGTATAGTGCCTAGTTTTAAGCCACGACTCACCATATTGCCTTCTGGACAACTATTACTATGGCCTCTACTTAGGCCAATTCGGGATCTAGGTTTTGTGCTTTATAGCTATACTGCTGTTGCTCTCCGATGCGGGAATCGCCAGTCGGTGGATTTTGATTTTTTTGGTCCAAGCCCGCTTAAAAAGGAGAAATTGTGTGAAGCTCTTCCCTTTATTGCAGATGGAACCGTTATTCAAGATGAGATCAATACTCTCACCACACTCGTATCCTCAGTCAAGTTTTCTTTTTTTGGAGTAGGAATTAAGTCTGTTTCCCCTCCCGATCTCACTGACGATGGCATTGCGCTTGTAGCTTCACCTCTGGACCTTATGGCATTTAAGCTCAAAGTCATTTTGCAAAGGGCAGAGACTAAGGATTACTACGATATCGCAGCACTTATTGACCATGGCATCTCAATTAAAGAGGGCATCAAAGGTGCCCAGGCAATGTTCGGAAAAACTTTTCAGCCTATGGAGTCACTCGAAGCGCTTACCTATTTTGAAGACGGCGACTTAGCCACTTTGGATCTCGACACAAAAACTCGCCTAAAAGCTAGTGTGGAGAACTTCTCGTAAGTCTGATCCATTTACTTGCTTTCAAGAATCGTTCTAAATTATGCGCTTCGAATGACTTTTCACAGTGATCCCTTCCGGTGATTGGATCACTGTGATTTTTGCTGCTATCCAATTCCATGTATGGAATTGCTTTTCGTTTTAGAAGTAAAGAAGGAAAGTAAAAAAACTAAGTTGTGATAGTTTCTAATTGATATTTGAATCCAATTTTGGCGAGGAGGCTTATTATGAGCAACGTATCAGGCGGTCCTGGCTGGCTCTTAGGGCAGGATGGAAAGTGGTATCCACCCAATACCTACAACCAACCAAGTGAAACGCCATCACCACCATTTAGCGCTCAGCCTCAATACGAAAGCCCAATGCCCGGTGCCACTCAGCCTGCTTTTGGATATGAACCTGGCTACCAGCCTCCGATGCAAGGAGGATTCCAAACGGGCACACAGTATGGGCAACCTGTTATTCCAAAGAAATCTAAAAAGGGAGCAATAATTGCAATAGTTATTTTATTGGTGCTTTTGATCGGTGGTGGGACAGTGGGCTATATGGTCTTATCTGGAAATTCTGACAATCCGACTTCTGCAGTGAATAGGTTTATGGCAGCACTTGTTGCCAAAGATGCTTCCACTGCTTGCAAAAATATAACTGGAGAGACCACGAGCGCATGTTTATCCGAATTAGGAGCGATATTCAAGTTGGCAGGCTTGAGTGGATCACTTAAAGCTGCTAATTATCAGGTAAGTGGAACCGAAGCCCTTGTATCTGTCGTAGGACAAGAATGTGGATTGCCTGGCGCGCGGAGTAACAGAAACAAGTGCACATCTAACAGCAATCGAAATTATGGCCTCCCGGCTGGAAGTACAACCTTTAGCCAAGCTTGGGTAAATGCCACTTCAAATAATTCTTCCATTTTTGTAGTTCCTTGTGAGAAATTGAATGGAACTTGGTATGTTTCTTTAGTACTTTCTTCAAAATTTGACGACCCTACTTCTGCAGTAAATAGTTTCATGTCGGCACTGTTTTCCAAGAACGCGAGTGCGGCTTGTCAGTATGCCACAGGGGAAACAACTAGCGAGTGTAATGTCTTCGTTGAGGACATTTATAATGGAGGAAACGTCAGTGGATCACTTAATGCTGCGAATTATCAGGTCAGTGGAACTGAAGCTTTGGTAACCGTGGTAGGGCAAGTATGTGGTGGTGTTTTTGCGCAAATAAGTGGAAAGAAGTGTCAAACAAACAGCAATCCAAATGTGGGTCTTCCCTCTGGGAGCACCTCATTTGCCAAGGCATGGTTTGATAATAATTCAAATGGTTCTATATTCACAGTTCCTTGTGAGAAATTGAATGGAACTTGGTATGTTTACCTTCAAAACACACCATCCAATCCAGGTAACTCGGGCAACTCTGGAAATCAGGGGACTTCAGCTCCACCTGTGAAACCCGTAAGTTTATATTCTGGGCCAATGGGAATACTCGGTGCGGGAGCTCCGCAATCTAATAACATGATGTGGCTGCTTGCAAATTCCGCTGGGAATAAGACGATTGTGTAAATTAATCTGAATAACGGAAATC
>JABEUL010000261.1 GCA_013044465.1 Acidimicrobiales bacterium | reverse complement strand
CATCGGCACTAAGTGCTTCTAGATCAAGTCCTCGACCTGTGGGCACCAAGAGGAATAAGCTCCACGTAATCACACCAAGTTCTAGGGCAAGTTTGGCTAGTTTGGGCAGTTCCGTAACTGTTGTTTTACAGACACTCGAATTTAACTGAAGTCTCATCCCCGCCGAAATTGCCGTAATTGCAGCATCCAAAGTCAACTCAAATGAACCAGGTTCACCCCGAAATGAGTCATGTGTTTCAGGGCCTGCACCATCTAGTGAGAGTGACATTGATGTGGCTCCAGCTTGACGGATATTTGTGACCATCTCTTGACTCAAAAGGGGTGTCCCCGAAGGCGCTACCCCAGTGGCTAGCCCGAGACTTCGCGAATAGCTAATCAATTCAAGCAGATCTTCTCGCTTACATGGATCTCCTCCTGTCAGGACAACAACTGGTTTTGGAGATCCTAAAGAAGCAATATCATCCAAGAGTGATTTTGCTTCTTTGGTAGAGAGTTCCATGTGGTCTCTTTCGGGAGAAGCCATGGCACGACAGTGCTTGCACTTTAGATCACAGGCCCTAGTCATCTCCCAGATGACAATAAATGGGCGCTCATTTAGGTCGAATTTAACTTGGCGCGTAGTGGCAAGTCCGGGCTCTGTGTAGGTAACCAAAGAAGCAAATATCCTTTCCTCGATATAGTGCCAAAGGAAAAGCCCTGAAGATAGGGGCAAAAGTCTCTGATAAAAAGCGTAGAAATACACTTTGACGGGCATTTTGATGGAACCGATCTGCCCAGTTACTAGATGCAATCCAAAAGATCGCTTCACCAGCCAGTCATTAAAAAGTTTGAAATAAGACCTTTTTGAGACTTTATAGGCAGTGTTGCTAAGTTGACCACCTGGACTGGCTAATTCTCTGGATACTATTAGGTGGGTAATTATGTCAAGAACTGAAGGGAAAGAAGAAGCAACTGGCAATACTCCAGGTGTGGTTTTCATCAACTGTAATGCTCTAATTGACGGAGTATTTAGACCCGACACTTCAATACTTATTAGTCAAGGCCAGATAACAAGCATAAACATTGACTCCAAAAGCAACATGGATTCACTTAGAGACAGTGGAGTGCTCACAAGTAATGCCGAGATAGATTTAGTAGATCTCGAAAATAAGTACTTAATTCCGGGCCTAGTTGATCTGCAAGTAAATGGCGGAGGGGGAGTTGGATTTCAAAATGCCACTTCTTCTGATGATTTTTTAAAAGCAGTCAAAGCACATATCAATTGTGGCACTACCTCGTTGCTCCCAACTATTACAACTAATTCCATTGAAAAAATGCTGGCTTCAATTGATCTTGCCTACTCATCTCACCTTTTCTCGCCAAATACAGTTCTGGGGATCCACTTAGAGGGTCCTCTTTTGTCTCCCAAGAGAAAAGGCATCCACAATGAGAAATACCTTTTAAAAGAGTTGCCAAGCGAAGTTCTAGATGCAATTGAAGATGTATTGGTCAAATCAAGAAATGATGCCAATCCCTTTAAAGTGTTAATTACACTAGCTCCAGAGATAGCCGGTATCCCATTAATTGAAAAGCTTGTGAAACTAGGAGTAAAAGTATCATTTGGCCACAGTGAAGCTAGTTTCGAAGAGGCTGAAGTTGGCTTTGGCGAACGAGCAGATCTTGTCACTCATCTATTCAATGCAACTGAGCCAATTTCTGGAAGATCTCCAGGCCTTGTTACTTCTGCCCTTATGAGAGACGATGTGAATGTGTCTTTGGTATGTGATGGAAACCATTTACATGATGAGATTATTAAACTTGTTCTCAAATTGAAATCATATGAAAGAGTCATACTTGTTTCAGATGCCATGCCTATAGTTGGGACACAGCTTGATCAAATTGAATTCGACAATTTGGTGCTAATGAGATCAGAGAATGGCCTAGTGGTTTCCCACGGAGAAGATGGGGAGAAAGTTCAAGATCAGGGAAAGCTTGCTGGATCTTCTACTTCTTTATTGGAATGTGCCTTATATCTAACAAAGAGTCTGCTCATCCCATTTGAAAGAGCCATAGAAATGGCCAGTTTGAATCCCGCTCATTACCTTCAGCTACGAGAGACACTGGGAAGTATCCAAAAGGGCGGGGTAGCTGATTTTTTAGTTGTTGATAGTTCCTTGCATTTAGAACGGGTTTATAAGGATGGCAGGGAACTCTCAGTTGAAACTTGACAAAATAGGATCAAAGAGACTGAACTAGTACCTGTCCATGGAGGCGTTCGCCCTCTTTTGATCTAAGCCCAGGGGCCACCTGGGGATCTCCATGGATCTCAAACCCAACCGATTTAAAAAAAGCTATTGCGCTGGTATTTTCCGCCAAAGTCTCAAGATGGCATCCAGGCGAACCTAAAGATCTCAATTTATCGAGCCAAGCCTCTACTATTTTCCGCCCGAGTCCCTTTCCCCTAGCTTCTGGCAAGAAATTGATGTGGAGATGAGATGGCCACCTTGAGTCATGAAAAGGGCCAGTTAGCGGTGAAGCTCCTCTAACGGAGTCACTTAGCGCATCAACTACGGTGCGAAGAAGTGTGGGACGGGTAGTTGAATTGAGCAGCCCTCCTTTTAAAAAGGCGTATCTGATCCCAATTCCAACTGGGTTGGAGGCCTTTTTGGAGTCTAAGCAACCAAGCAAATAGCCAGCTACTTGGCCATTGAGGTCGGCTACAAATAGCGATTCGGGCTCTTTATCAGTGTAATAACCAGACCACATGTCACTAAAACTCTCCCGATCTCCCCAGTAGAAGCTGGGGGAATCGCCCATGTAGCCAGTTTCATAGCAGATATGGCGTACTGCCTGCCTGTCGGTAGATTCGTAGGGTCTTATTATTCCTTCTGGCACACTTGCTCCGATCTGTGACACGATTATCTATATGAAAAGCTCCTCAATTGAGTCTCTCAAAGAGATATCACCCCTGAAACTACTACCTCAACCAGTCAGCATGTCGATGACTTCTAATTATTTTAAAACAACCAGGCCACTTGGTGTATTGGAGAATATTGAAAAAGGCATTGATGAAGAAGGCTACAGAATCCAAATAAGCCGAGACCGCATTGAAATTTCTGCAAGTTCGGCTAAAGGGTTTTTTTATGGGAAAATGACGCTTGAAGGCATTGCAAATAAAACCACTGCCAGAGCACTAGAAAGTGGTTTAAAACTTCTTGAAAATGAAATTGTTTTGGCCGAAGGAGAGATAAATGACTACCCGTCACTCAAATTGAGGGGAGTCATGCTTGATATTTCGAGAACGAAGGTGCCCACTCAAAAGCAGCTTTATGAAATTGTTGACCTAATCTCTTCATTGAAATTAAATCATCTTGAGCTTTATATGGAACATACATTTGCCTACGTGGGTCATGAATTGGTTTGGGAAAATTCTGATCCCTTAACGGTAAGTGAACTTGCAGCCCTTGATTCCTACTGCAAAGAGAGGTTCGTAGATCTAGTCTGTAATCAAAATAGCTTCGGCCACATGGAGCGTTGGTTGATTCATCCTAAGTATCGAGATTTGGGAATTGAAAAGGATCTCGTGGTCTCACCATTTGGGATGCTCCGACCTCCAACCACAATCGATCCCACAAACGAAAGATCAATACAACTAATTAGCGACATAATGGATCAAATCACAGATGCTATCCCGTCAAAGATGGTAAATATCGGATTTGACGAACCATTTGAACTCAATTCTTCAAGAGCTTTCGAGTGGAATGATTGGTTGACTAAAGTGACAGAGCTGTCCTCATTTAAAGACAAGGACATTATTGTATGGGGTGACATGCTGGCTGGCCACAAGAAGTTAATCGAAAAGCTGCCAGATGGTGTGATCGTCGCGGAGTGGGGATATGAGGCCAATTCCCCATTTGGAGAAAGAGACCGATTTCTTGTTGAGCATCAAGTGCCTTTTATTAACTCTCCAGGCACTTCAAGTTGGCTATCCATAGTTGGGAAAACTAATAATTCGCTAGAAAACACCAGAGAGGCTACAAGAAATGCAATAGATCACGGGGGGCTTGGCATATTGACTACCGACTGGGGTGATTTTGGTCACCTCCAGTGGTGGCCTATTTCGTTGCCCGGAATAGTTGCCGCCGGGGCTTTTGGATGGACGGGCATGCGTGGAGTTGAGAGTTTTCAATACTCTGATCTAATCGAGGGCCTTTCCTCAGTTATCTCAACTGACCCGATGAAAGACGATCTCAATGCCGCTAGTGCTATTTGCAGGATAGGGGAGATTCACTCGATGGTTCCATGTCAGTTCCCAAATCTTGCAACTATTGTGCTCCACCTTTACTTTCCTCAACTTCCCGTTGGCTTTGGATTAACTACAGGCTTAACCACGGAGCATTTAGATCTAATCCGCAACGAGTTGGGTGAAATTAAAGATCTGGTCTCGAAAGTAGTAGATCCTCTGATGAAAGAAGAGCTAAGTGCGACGTGTAGTCTGGTGGAATTAATAGTAGATGACGCATCTTCAAGACTCCTGGGAAATGGTCATTTGGCATCGGTCAGCCAACCAGAAAGAGACTTATTTGCAGATAGGTGTAGTGACATTATCTCGCTCCACCAATCAATTTGGAAGAGTAGAAATCGAATTGGAGGCCTGGAAGAATCACTTGCTTGGCTTTACAACCTACAGAGTGGCTATATAAGTGGTCAACCAGATAAAGCTTGGGCGGGACCGTTGAAGCTTTTGTAGGCTAAAAAATCTAATTCAAAGTTGGCAATGCAATCTGACAGGTTTACTTTTTCCACGGATTAACAATTTTGATTCCAACGTGCACGAAATCTTTTACGTTACGGGTCGCCAGAGTAGCACTGTGCACTCGACAAATTGCTGCGATTTGAGCATCAAATCCCTCGATGGGAAGTCCAAGACGATCTCGTGAATCGACGATTTGAGCATAATATTCTGCAGCTATTCGATCAAAAGGTAGAATCTGCTTATCGAAATTGCTAAATATTTCTCGAGCAGTAGCTTGAAGAAGGTTTTTACGCCTTCCATCCTGAAGCCTAACTATTCCATAAAGTATTTCGGAGACTGTGATAGAAGTGATGAAAATCTCATTTCCATTTCGAGATGCTATCCAATTGCTCACATCAACATTTGGCGAGGGCTTCATTAGCTCTGAAAGTACATTAGTGTCCACGACTATCATGAAGTTAAATTTGCCGATCTAGCCTTAGCCGAGCGTTTTGGAATGTCGAGATCGATGCCGCCAATGCTTCTGAATCGGTCTTGAAAAGTAGTAAGTAATCCGTTACCTTCATCTCCCATTCCGACTGCATGTATCAGAATTTCACGAACTTCAGCTTCCATTGAGTGGCCATGCTCTGCAGCCATGGTTCGCAACTTATCCTTTACGCGATCATCTAGATTCCTAATACTTAATGCTGCCATATGGACCTCCAATTCTGCTATCAATGCTAGCAGAATATTAAAGTGACATTAATCACCAATGTTTACTTTCGAAATCGGATTTGCCATGAATTGCGTTGTCGCCAGAAGCAAGGCTGTAAGCGCCTATACCCTTGGCGACAAAGATACTTAGGGGATAAGGAAGAACAAGTGGGTGCTAGTAATGAGAAGAAGGTGTCACGATGAATTCACCATTCCAGGTTAAGTATTGCTTAACCTCGGAATTATCAAAACTCAATTTTGCAATCAAGTTAATACTTTTACCCGTGGCTCCAAGACCTCAAATGCGCAGTTCAAGATCACAACTTGACAGATATACGACTTAACAGGCAAGGTCATGGACATTCGCGTGGGCTGGGGATCCTTGGTCACGGCCAAATTAGTCACGGGCAAATTGGCTACCGCCAAATTTGAAGACCTGAACTAATACATTTAGGTAACTGTTCTAAATCTGGTTTATAAGGCAAGTTGACTGAAACAATCAGGAATAGGACAAACAAAACCAAAGGGAACTAATATGCAATATTAGGGTACCGACCTAAGTTGGACCAAATATACCTTTATTGAGTAGTTGCCCGCAGATAATATTTTAGGCTCTCCTAACATATCCGTGGGTGCCCTGACCTGCCTTTAGTACGAACAACGCCATCTCCAGCCTATATTTTGAGTATTGGTAAATCCAAAAAATAGGAAAGGAAAATGGCGTTGCTAAATACTAATATATGGCGTTCCGTACTCGGTGTCGAGAAATCAACGGTAATTGAGTCTGTAGAGGCTGAT
>JABEUL010000260.1 GCA_013044465.1 Acidimicrobiales bacterium | reverse complement strand
TGTTGTGCTCTGCTGTCTAGTGCTTTCAGGTCTTTTTGGTTTGGCTCACGGTAGTCGAGTTATAACAAAAGTTCTAAATGCCAGCCAAACTAGCTCTGGTGGCTCCCTTTGGACTGCAACTAATCGACTGCAATCGGATTTAACTTCAATTTCTTGTCCTGTGAGTGGGGAGTGTGAAGCAGTAGGGAACGGTGGCTCAACCTATACAAGCGTTGATGGCGGAAAGAATTTCAGTTCGACCTGGTTTGGCGAGTTCACAAATCTGAGCGGTGTTTCTTGTCCTTCACTCAACCAGTGTGTGGCGGTCAGCACGTCTGGGGCCACCGGCTACATGCAAAATGGAATTTTAGGAATAAACGGAGCCCAAAGTTGGGTGGTTGGCAGTGTGCCTTCACAAATTTCTCGACTCAGTGATGTGAGTTGTGCAACTAACTTCCAATGTATTGCAGTTGGGGGAACTACAAACTGGGATGGCACCACTTCAGCTGCAATAATTGCCACCACTGATGGAGGGGCAACTTGGTTTGATGAGCAAACACCTGGTCTATGGGGTGATCTCTATTCAGTTTCCTGCTCGACGGCCAGTCTATGTGTAGCCGTAGGATTTGGTGGTAGTGGCCAAATAATACTAATTACAACTGATGCGGGAGTTGCTTCCAACGGCCAGAGCGGTTGGATGCAAGTTCTAAATCCAGGAGCAGGTACTGAGTACACTTCAGTATCTTGTCCAACGGTGAACTTTTGTGCAGCTGTTGGGAATAATCAGAGTTCTCCAATTGCAGCGTATTCAATAAATGGAGGGTTTAATTGGACAAATGTAGGCATCCCTAATGGAGTCACCCAGATGCAAAACATATCTTGCAATACATTTGGTGAGTGCCTTGCCGTTGGGTTAGACGGCTCGCTTTTAAATTCGCTGAATTGGGGGCAATCATGGTCTAGCCAAGCAATAAGTAGCGACAATGAAGAGATGACATCTGTAGATCTTCCACCAAATACCTCGCAAGGGATTACGGTGACTGTCAACGGGGTAGTGCTTACATCGATTCAGTTCCCTGGCCCAATAGTTACTGGAGTCACTCCGGCTATTGCGGTCAACAGCACTGGTTACAGTGCAACTGTCACTGGGTATGGCTTTAGCTCGAATGACACTGTAGCGATATCTGGATATCAAATTACGCCGACAGCTGTAACCCCAAATTCGCTCACTATTGCTGTCCCTATCAATTTAAATGGAAAATTTGATGTCCAAGTTAGTTCTCCTACTCTCACCTCCCCAATAGTTGCAAGTGACCAAATAACGGTGATACCCCCAAATACTCCAGTCGCGACCAATCCTGTATCCACTTATGACTCAGCCGATCCGGATGTAATTAATGTATCTGGAACCTATTACAGATTTAATACAAATAGTCTCGGCAATATTCCCACTTGGAAGTCCACTGATTTGTCTTCGTGGACTTACGTTGGTGACGCTTTGCCAACATTACCGAGTTGGACAAATAACGCCGGGGGTACAGTGTGGGCGCCTAGTGTCATTCACGTTGCTAATCAATACGATCTTTACTATGTCACAAAGGATCTATCCTCTAGTGCGCAGTGTATTTCTGTGGCAACTTCGTCAAGCCCGTCCGGGCCTTATGTAGATAATTCCAATGGTCCGTTAATCTGTCCAAATCAGTCTAGTCAAGTGTGGTCGATTGATCCATCCGGATTTGTAGATACAAATGGCAATGTCTACTTAATTTGGAAGTATCAAGCCAATGGATCAACTATTGAAAGCACTTTAATGTCTTCAAATGGGACTTCCGTTGCTGGAACAAATGTTCCACTTATAGTCCAATCCCAAGGGTGGGAAGCAACGGTAGAGAATCCAGATCTGGAGTTCATGAATGGGAGCTACTATCTTTTTTATTCTGGTGGTCTCTGGAACAGCGCGCAGTACGGTGTAGGAGTAGCAGTTTGCAGTGGACCTCTTGGTCCATGTATTAAACCTTTTGATTACCCGATTGTTTCTTCATACGGCTCTATTTGGGGGCCCGGCGGAGAGACGGTATTTAAAGATAATTACGGATATTGGTGGATGGGAGTTGCTGCATGGACAAGTCCTTACACCAGTTATTCCGGAGGCGGAAAAAGGTACTTTGATTTGATAAGTTTGAACTCAGTATTTGGAATGGAGCAAGCACTAGGACCAATTACAGGAGTACTCCCGGCTTCTTACTTTCCGACTATTTCGGGTCTTTCTCAATACACAGGATATTACAAAGGAACTTATACACTAACTGCATATGGAAAAGGGTTTTCAACTACTTCTGCTGCTTATTTAGGTTCTATTCAAGTGCCTTATACAATAATTTCAGATACGGAAATACAACTAACTGTTTCCAATGTCAATACCTTCTGGTGGGTCCCTGTGGTCATAGTATCTTCTAATGGTTGGTCTACTTATGATAGATCATTGCTACTTCAAAGTCCCTATCCCCGGTTAAATGATATTGGAATCATATTTACAATGGCAAATGAATATGTTCCTGTGACCCCAACTAGAATTTGTGATACAAGAAGTTCGGCTACTATCCCACCTAACTATGCTGGAGATACTTTAGACAGCGGTCAAACGCTCAATGTACAAGTTGAGAGCGCTTCAGGAATAGTGCCATCAGAGGCCACAGCGGTAGTTCTCAATTTAACGGCAGTTTCGCCAAGTGAAAATGGATATTTAACTGCATATCCATATGGAATTGATCAGCCAGCTACCTCATCACTTAACTTTTCTGCAGGCGCATATGCAGTGGCCAATATGGTAGTTGTCCCGATTGGTGCCGAGGGAAAGATTTCGATTTATAACTTTCAAGGTCTAACCGATATCCTGGCTGACGTTGAAGGTTATTATGTTTACGAATCGTTTATGCCCCCGTCAACTGGAACTTACTACCCAGTTTCACCTACAAGAGTCGTGGATACACGAAAAGGTGCAACTGATCCTTCCACCTATGCCGGCACCACATTAGCTGGGGGTACTCAGGAGTCATTCACAGTGACCGGAGTTGGTCCTATTCCAAGTAGCGGCGTTGGTGCGGTTGTGATGAACCTAACAGCCACCAACACCTCATCTGATGGCTTCTTGACTGCTTACCCAACAGGTGGAACTCTTCCTACTACATCGTCTCTAAATTTTGGCCCTAATCAAAGCGTGCCAAATCGAGTAATTGTGCCAGTCAACAGTTCGGGGCAGGTGACAGTGTATGCAAATGTTGCAACGGATTTCATCGTTGACGTGTCGGGCTGGTTTAGCACAAGTGGAACAGGTGTCAATGGAAGCTATTTTTACGTAGCAGATCCGACTCGAATTGCTGATTCTAGAGCTAGTTCAGGCTATCAAGATGCTGGGTTGACATTGTCGGGTGCTTCCACGATTGGATTAGGTACACCTGACACTGTGGCAACAGTAAATCAATTTGGAGATCAAGTGCCGTCTGGCTCGGTAGCCCTTTTTGCAAATTTGACGGCCACCAATACTAAGTATCCCGGATTCATGACAGCGTGGCCATCAAATCTAAGTGCTCCCGGGACATCAGATCTCAACTGGTCCCCTCTTGAAACTATCGCTAATGCTGGAATTATCCCGCTTGCTTCAAACGGAGACTTCTCAATTGCGGCTAATTCAACTGCCGATTTCGTTGCAGATGTGAGCGGCTATTTTGGACCGTTAGTCTGAATCAACCGGCTTGCTTGCTTTTTTGTAGATAAGACCAAGCAACCGGAACCAGCCACCTTCCCAACCAAGCTCCACCTACCACACTGTAGTGGATTCCGTCCGCACTTCTGACAGAAACGCCTCCGACTGACCAGGAGAACTGATCATTTGGCGTGACCAACTCTGAATAGTTATAAACATAAGTATTTCCTCCTACGGTGCTAACTGCCTGGCGAACAAGTGAGTTAAAGACATCCAATCTCGCAGTCGAATCTTCGGGCCAAGTTCCACCTGTACTTGAAAGTCCCGTAAAATTTGCAGGACTTGTCAAAGCCACAACTGTGGCACCCTTTGAAGCAAGTATGCGAATTGCTTCTTGTAGGTTACTCTCGACTAAGTTGTCATATGACGGCTGGCCCAAATTGACCAAGGTGCCGTTGAGATCCCTCGTAACTTCTTCCCAACGTCCTGTTAAGAAAAGAACCACGTCCGGCTTAGTTGAGTCAATCTCACTCTGATAAGTCTCACTCCAAGTTGAACATGCTGCCGGGGGGATGATGCCTGACTGACCTTTTTCAACCAGAGTTCCACTTCCTACTACTCCACATCCAACTATTCCAGTCACAGACGGAGTTGCATTGGCTGCATTTGCATCACCTAGCACATCTATTCCAACATCAAGGGCGGTAGAGTCACCAACTACCATCAATGACCAAGGATTTACTTGACTTTGCGGAATCCCGTTGGGAAGTAGTG
>JABEUL010000259.1 GCA_013044465.1 Acidimicrobiales bacterium | reverse complement strand
GCCTGAGTGTAATTGTGTCCGAAGAAGTTGGGCTTTCAGTTCATGGAGCCGATGAAATATCCAGAGACTTTGTGGACAAAGTTGGAGCACTTAATCAAGAAATTGCAAAAATAGCAAGTTCGGTTTTTCTCATAGTGGCAGGTAGGGCAGTTCCATTGATGAAACTAGAAGATCTTAAAGAGAGTTCCTACTTTGGAAACCTTTAAAGACTTTTTCTCCGCGTGGGGTTTTCTCACAGTCCTTGGGGGATCCAAGGAAATTAGGTCTGGGGCGAGAAGGTGGTGGTGGTTAGTTGGAGTTTTCCTTGGGAGTTGTGTTGGTGCAATCTATTATTTTGTTGGCAGTTACTTCGGAACTCTTATTGGAGCTGCCCTTGGACTTGGCGTAGGTGCCTTAATTACCGGGTTTTTGCATTTCGACGGTTTAATTGACTGCGCTGATGGCTTAATACCTCCAATGGAGAGATCTAAGCGGCTAGAAGTTATGAAAGATCCTAGAGCTGGCGCATTTGGTGTGATTGCGTTGGTATTTGTAGTTTTAATCCAATTCGCTGCGGTTTCGACTTTGCCTCATTGTTTGCTGGTTATTTTGCTCTTTGGCGGAATTTTCACAGTTTCTAGAACTCTAATGTCACTGATAATGACTTCGTTTAGAAATGTTAGTGAAGCATCTATTGCCAATCACTTTGTGGGTGACAAGAGTGGGAAAGATGAAAACAATACTGTTGAAATTGGAAGAAAAGGAAATGGCAGGTTTTTACCCTTCGAGATTACAGGTTTGATCGTTGGCTTAGTTTTGCTTGGTATAGGAAACTATTTAATGATGAGACATTACGGTGCAAGCACGAGCCTGCTTGCCCTTCATATGGTATTTACATTTTTCATGGTGCTAATTGGCGGTCTAGGAGTTGCATTGCTATCTAAGAGAAAGCTAGGTGGCTATAGCGGAGATGTTCTAGGGGCCATTGGTGTAATTGGTGAGACTTTTGGATTAGTTGCAAGTTGTCTGAAGTGGTAGTTGAAGGATTTGAGATGAAAATTGTGTTTTCGGGTGTCGGAGTATTAGGCGATGCGGCCATTGGGGAGAAGTTCCAAGGAAGATTTCATCCCGTGGGGATCTATGGCAAAGCTATGGAGCTAGTTGAGAAATTAATTTATAGTGATGAAGTAAAGGCAGGAGTCCTATATCTTTCTATTGGAATCGGTCTTTCAAGTACACCAGTATTGGGTCTGGATAAAATATTGGGCCCTTTAAAATCAGTCAAAGTATTTGGCGTGAAAGTGGACCGCATTATTGGCATTCCACTTTTCCTTTGGCTTGTCAATGGGGGCTGGCAGCTAGGTAAAGTCGCAAATCAAATTGGTGAAAGTTTAGAAAATGGAGAGTTAGATAGGGCGATAAGCGAATTGCCGTCCTTAGTCGGAAGAGAACTATCTGGACTTGACCTGAGCCAACTTTCAAGTGCAGCTATTGAATCGGTGGCGGAGAATTCAGTTGATGCTTTGGTTGCTCCCTATTTTTACTCCACTTTATTTGGCGCGTACGGATCAGTAGGATATCGGGGAGTAAATACATTAGATGCCATGGTTGGAAAGCGCAATGAGCGCTATGAAAACTTTGGGAAAGCTTCAGCTAGAGCAGATGACTTACTTAACTATATTCCGGCCAGATTGGCAGCTATCTCGGTAGTTGCCCTCAGGCCCAAAAGAGCATTTCAGATTGTTAAAAGCATTGCCAAGACTTCTAAAGGCCACCCTTCTCCAAATTCGGGGGTAATTGAGGCAGCTTTTGCTGGTGCTCTAGATATCGAGATTGGTGGTGAAGTCTCATATGGGGGAAAGGTTGAAAAAAGACCTATCCTAGGATTTGGGCCAAAGCCTTCACCCAGCGATATCAAAAGAGCGACAAAATTACTTTCTGATATGGAACTGTTCTTTGGAATTGCCTCAGTTTTCTCCCCTCTAATCCTGCCTATTGCCAAAATAATTAAGAGAGCTATTAAGCAGGTACTTAAATGAGCTTTTATAGTCGCAATTTGAAATCTCCAGCGAGATCCTTTGAGGAGATGACCCACGGGGATAAATCTTATGAACTAGCTAAGCAAAAAGGAATTGATCCTGATTCCATTTTGGATCTAAGTGCAAGTCTGAACCCATTGGCTCCAGACATTACTTCAATGGCACGAAATTATCTCTCAAGTTTACGCCGCTATCCTGATTCGAGAGTCGCGCAAAGTCAACTGGCAGAGGCCATTGGGGTAACACCTGAGTGCTTGATTTTAACTAACGGGGGGAGCGAAGCTATATCTTTAGTTGCATCCCTTAAGCCTGAAGGTCAAGTGATCGAGCCTGAGTTTTCACTATATAGGCATCACTTAAAAACAGTTGGTGCATCTTTTCCTATTTGGCGTTCAAATCCATCTAATCCTTTGGGAAAGTTGTTAGACAATTCAGAAAAGGCCGACGTATATGATGAGGCATTTTATCAATTAGCTACTGGCACCTGGTCGAGAGGGGCCTTTGAAAAAGATGCATTTACTCTTGGCTCTCTAACAAAACTATTTGCTTGTCCTGGTTTGAGAATGGGCTATATCATCGCTCCAGATGAAAACTTGGCCAATACACTAAGAAATATTCAATCTAAATGGTCAGTTGGATCTCTGGCACTTTCTCTCATCCCAGATCTGATTGAACTCGCCTCTAAAGAGATGAAAATATGGGCACGAGGGATCGAAGAGCTAAGAGATGATCTAGTCGCACTATTTTGCTCATTTGGATTTATTCCCTATGATTCAGATGCAAACTATATTGTTGTCCCGGGTGTTCGTCACCTTATCGGGCCACTTTCAGACAAAGGAATATTCGTAAGGGACGCCAAAAGTTTCGGTCTCGATGCCATTCGTGTAGCTGTGGCAAATAAAGAGAGTCAAAAAAGGCTTGAAACTGCATTGTTTGAAATATGTATGGACAAAACAGTACATGGTTAGGTCTAGTAATTTAAAAGGAGCACTCCATATTGGCGGCACAGGGAGTGACGTTGGCAAAAGCATCCTGGTAACGGGGTTGTGTAGAGCCTTTGTGAGAAAAGGCTTTAAAGTGGCACCATTTAAAGGTCAAAATATGGCCTTGAATGCAGAAGTGACCAAAGAGGGTGGCGAGATTGGTCGAGCCCAAGGCCTCCAGGCTGTGGCATGTCAGACAAGTCCAAGTGTTGACATGAATCCAGTACTTCTGAAACCAACCGGCCAAAGTGTAAGTCAGCTGATAGTAAGGGGGAAAGTAGCCGGCGAAATCGGAGCGAAGGAGTATCAGGTTAAAAAGAAAGAACTTTCTGACATCGTTGATGAGAGTTTTTCAAATCTTTGGAAGAGCTTTGATTTGATTATTGCAGAGGGTGCTGGTTCAGTTGCAGAAATAAACTTAAAGGGGGTAGATCTAGCTAATTTAGGGCTCGCACAAAGGCTCGGAATGAACTCTATTTTGGCCGCAGACATTGATAGAGGCGGAGTGTTTGCTTCGATTTATGGCACGAAGGCACTGGT
>JABEUL010000258.1 GCA_013044465.1 Acidimicrobiales bacterium | reverse complement strand
TCCTGCCACTCTAGAAGCCTCAGGCTTTTGAGCCATTATGAGATTAATATTTGTAGGTGAATACTGGCGAAATTTACTCATTGCTCGCAAATAGTCTTGCCACTTATCTGTAGAGACGAGACTTACGATTCCTTGATCTAATTCACTTAAGAATTCGGCTTTTGACCCAAATATACGCATTGACAACCTCCGTGTTTAATCCATAAGGTTGCCAGTGACAACAATCGTACTTTTGCCCAAATACAAGGGAGCTTTCTTAACACACTTTATTTATGAAAACAAAGTGTAAATTAAACTACCTAAAACTATTTCACAGTGCTATGACACTTTGAACTAAGCAAACACCCCAGCAGTATCAATCTCGGGTTCGTCGGTGTTGACTTCGACTACGCGAGGAGGCTCAGGAATCTTTATTAGCCCGCCAGATACCCAGTTGCGCTTGTCAGCCAAAACTAGAATAGGCGGAAGAATTATAAGTGCACAAAGTAGGGCCACAGCTACATTCATGGCCACAATGATTCCAAACCCTCTTAGAAGCGGCATCGAAGAAAATGCCATGACTCCAATTCCTGCAATTGCAGTCATGGCAGAGACCATAAAGGCTCTTCCCGTCCTCGCCGCAGTCACATTCATAGCCTCACGCGGCTCAAGCCCTCTAGCTCTTTCCTCGACAAATCTAAGAAGAATTAGTGACGTGAACTCGGTGCAAACCGCAACCACTAGCGGACCTGCAATTGATGTCATCGGAGAAAGCTGCAAATTTAATGCGTATGCAATTAATGAAACTGCACCAACTGCAATTGTCACAGGGATGAGAGACAAAACAGCCCTAATTAAACTTCTAAGCCTCACAGTCAGGAACGCTCCAACCAAAAGAATTGAAAGATAGGTCAAAACTGTCCTAGATGCAGCTAGGTTTTCCAATAATCCAACCCCTACTACGGCAATTCCACCTGGTGCCGCTGTCATCCCAACGGGAGTGGTTACTACGGGTGGGCCCTGTAGTTCTTGAACCAAAGGTTGGAGACCGCTTAATGTCTCAGTCTTTGCCCTAAAAATAATGCTCATGTCAGCGCCACTATTTTCAACTGTAAGTTTTTGAATAGCAGTTGGCGTTACACCGTAAACCTGAAGAACTTGTTGACCAGTGGGTACTACCTGGTCGGCCCCTGGGACTGCCATGAACTGTTCAATAAAATTAACCAAGCCAATTCCTGGGAATATAACATTGGAGTACTTACTTTGTATCTCATTTGTGAGATTAGTTACATACTTAACTGTTTGGTCGGTAAAAGGCTGCTTTGTCGTCACTAAAACGCCCATCAAGTCGTCAGATCCCGTTCCTGCTCTAAGGGCAACAATATTTTTAATTGCCTGAGAGTTAGGATTAACCCACTGGATGGGATCTGTCTGCAACTGGAGTTTCCCCTCGACTGCAATTCCGCTAAAAAATATGACAAGGCTGACGGCAGCTAAGGGAATTGCTGCAGTAGCTGGCAGACTTCCAAGATAAACAGTAAGTCTGCTTAAATATCCCTTCGAGAAATCTTTCCCTTTGGTTGGGGAGCGATACTCTCTGACACCCAGTATTGCAAGTGGTCCAATTATCGAACCAATGCAAACCGCGATAATCCCAACTACTAGTAGAGCACCGAACTGTCTAATCATAGGAACCTTTGCGACCAAAAGAGCCGTGAATGCGAAAACTGCGTCAAAGGTAACAACCAACAGAGCAGGGCCCAAATTTCTCGCTGTAGCTTGGATTGGATGAGCTGCCCTATCTAGGACTACCTCTTCTTCAATTCTAGAATGCATCTGGACGGCATAGTCAATGCCCACACCCAACAAAACCGGCAAACCGGCAATCGAAGCTAGAGTCAGTGGAATATTAAAATACCCTGCTATTCCAAACGCCCATACAAGACCGATTCCAACCACAATAAAGGGCAGCAGTCGCCATCTAACTGTAAAGGTAAGCAAAAGTATCAAAATCATCAAGATTGCAGCTATGCCAGTTAAAGTAAACATACCTCCTTTGAGATAATCATTGATAGTTTTTAGGAGAGCTGGAACACCTGTTGTTATTACTGTCGCTCCACTGATTGGATTTGAATTAATAATAGAAGTAACTCGGGCAGCTGCTTGTGATTCCTGATCGATATTCAGCCCACCTTGTAAGAAAACAAAAATTACAGCATGAGAGTTATTTGGGAAAAATGAAAGATCAGCTTGGCGAAGCGAACCATCGGTATTGTGCGTTAAGAAATTTACCCAGTTCGGATTTGTGAATACCTGTTTAGAGGCTGGAATTGCCTCCTCAGCTTTTAACTGTCCACTCAAATTGGCCAATCTTAACTTTTGCGAACTTGGGGAGAGGTCGTGTTGGTATGCGTAAAGTAAGAGTGAGCCAGCTATTGAATACACTGGTCCTCCTGGTGCAACTACCAAGTTCTGCGAAAGATGCATTACATCCATTGGCGTTACTACTCTAAAAACTGAGGGATCTTTGTCAAGTTCGGTTTCTATTTTGTTCATTGCAGCTTGATTTGCCGGAGTAAACAAATTGTTGATTGAAGAACCTGGATTCATTGTAATCATCGAAGCCATGGGATCGCCGCCGAATACCTTTTCAAAGTTCGCGTTTTCCTGTTGTGCTAAATCATTCTGATTTAAATAGCTTGCATTGGAAGTTACAAATTTAAGCTTGACCATGCCTATTCCAAGGCCCATTGTCACTAAAAGTCCCACTAACGCTACAATCCCAGCCCTTTTCCCTAAATTTAGTCCCAGCCAAGACCAAAAGTTCCTCAAAGCTTTACTCCATTCCGTACTATTCCAGAAATACCTAAATTACTATTTGTGGCGGTACTGCCCTGACGAGTCACATATTTTGTGCGCCTCAAGTGCAGAGAAACACCACATCGGGTATTTAAAAATATCTGTCGAGTCCCGTTTGGTCACTGCAGGTCAGAACTAAATTAGGTTGTGACTACAGTTTTCTCACCAGTGCGAGACAATTGACACTTAAGACAATAGGGCAATTGGGTACCCAAATCCAAATATTGTGGATAACTAATACAAAATCTGTAAGTTAGGCAGAAAGCGCCAATGCCGCTACTTCCGGTAGTTGGCCTAGCCTATGCAGGTCTTCTCTCTCAATTCGACTGACACGCCGAACTCCAACTCCAAGCTGGCTAGCCACGCTCTCAAGCGATGCTGGAGATTTTCCATTAAGACCAAATCGGAGGCCAACCACTTTTTGTTCCATTTCAGAGAGGTCTCCAATAGCCCTTCGCAGATCATTCTGGACTATTTCAGCTTCTACGTCCTGTTCGAATCCTGCGTCTTCACCGGCAACTAGCTCTCCTAAAGATGCTCCGTCATCATCGGCAACTGGCTGGTCAAGCGATACTTCGGTAAATTTATGACGCTCAATTGCACGCTGTAGTGATTGCCTAATCCACCACGTGGCATATGTAGAGAATCTAAATCCTCGCTCCCACTCAAACTTGTCCACCGCTCTCATAAGCCCAATTGTTCCCTCTTGGACTAGATCGTCGAAGTCGACCGGACCCTGATAACGTCTGGCCCAATGGACTACTAGGCGCAAATTAGCCGCGATCATAGCCCTTCTGGCCTCTTGGTCGCCAGTGGCAATCCTTTTAGCCAACTCCACTTGCTCTTCGTGCGTTAGAACCCTGTGCGCTGTCAGTGCTGTACCTGCCAAACGGTACTGTCGCTCGTCAAAATTGTCGGCATCTACGTTCACCCGCTGCCTCCTCACTAATCAGTTCTGAAGATACAACGCATTTAAACCTATCTGAATTCCTAAATCTTCAAAAATTGTTAGATTTCATTGGTTTCAGCTAGGTCTCATCTCCTCCCACATCTCAACTGAACGTTGACTGGCTGCTTCTATCGCATCTTTCACTAGCTTCTTAAGCCCTCCTAGGTCTAAAAATTCAACTCCCCTGGCAGTAGTGCCGCCTGGTGAAGTAACCATTTCCCGAAGCGCTAAGGCACTTTGTCCGGTCTCTACAAGCATTCGCCCAGCACCAAGAACTGTTCTGGTGACAAGTTCTATAGCCGCACCTTCATCAAGTCCTAGCTCTATTCCGCTTTCAATCATATATTGGGCCAACAAAAATACATAAGCGGGTCCAGATCCAGAAAGTCCCGTAACAACGTCTAATAGCGACTCATCTTCCAGGAGCACCACCCCGCCGAGTGCCAAAAGCACTTCCTTGGCCCAAGTAACATCTTCTTCTCCACAGGACTCACTTGCCACCAACCCGGCGACTCCTTCACCTAAAAGGGCAGGAGTATTTGGCATAGCTCTTAATACTTTTGCCCCCTTCGGCAGCCAAGTTTCAAGGGCGCTGATATGAATGGCGGCCATTACCGACAAGACTTTCAAAGGCGTGTTTCCGTGGATATCTGCTACTGACTTACATGCTTGTTCTGCCTGAAAAGGTTTAACTGCGAAAATTACCGCTTCAGTACCGCTATAGGTCGGGACAACATTGATTCCCGGTATTTCTTTCCGTAACTCGGCTATACGGTATTCATCTTTTTCGACGACAAATATATCTCTAGGTTCCATGAATCCCTGATCAATAAGACCTTTGACTAGCGCGCTGCCTAATCTTCCTCCACCGATAATGCTCAAATTTCTATTTCCCATAAAGGGAAGAATACATTGGAATTGCCAAACTCACGCCACAAAAAACTCAAAGAGTATATAAAATTAGGCTTTAGTACCTCTGTACTTGTATTTACTCTTAAATCCTATAGCCATTGCTGTGGAAAAAATCTCTTCACTATATGTCCAAGCTGATCCTAAAATCTCGTCTAAAAGTTCACCAGTAAGTGACACCACTGGAAATGAACCAACAAGATAAATTGCATTTTCCATCCCAACTGCCAAATGAAGCCCAACTAATTTAGAATTCTTTCGAAGCAGGAATTCATAACATCTTTCAACATCTTCCTCAGGTGCTGGCATCAACTGTGATTCAACCTGGAGTGACCTCTGGTCAAGGGAAAACCAAACAGTAGTGTACACCTTGACCTGGCCGTTGG